>NZ_JBIMLI010000063.1:0-2422 GCF_051859755.1 Limnospira sp. | reverse complement strand
ATTTTATAGCACCATCCAAGGGAAACCTAACTCCAATTCAAGTATGAGTTACGATCGCAGTTCCTCATCAATGAGTTAAAGGACTGCAACCCTTTTTAAATTCCTCATTTCAATCTGACTTAATAAATATCAATTAGCGGGAGACCAAAACCATGTGTACTCAAGATGAAGCCAGGGCGCTAATGATGCGTCATCATCATAACATCAAGAACCGTCAGCAATCTATGCTCAACCGTTCGGCGCAGGAAGTAGGTATCGATGTTGGGGATTATTATAGCACGATTCAAGGCAAACCCCATTCCGACTCACGGGATAACTACGATCGCTCCCGAGCTTCGATGAGTTAAAATTTCAACACCACGAAAAATTGAAAAATCTTTGTCCCCACCCCCACCTAGCCGTCTTCAGGTGGGGGATAGTTAATTATCCATGAATTTGTTTGTGCAAATCCCCACTGTAGCAATCCCGCTGGGTGGGGATTTTCAATTAAAACTTGGTATAATGCCTTCTGCTCAAGAGTAGATGCTAGAAGGCGAAACCTATGTCAGAGTGGCAAAAGATTGATGGTGGCATCACCGCACCCAAGGGATATAAAGCCAGTGGAATCACCGCCGGGCTCAAACCTTCTGGAGCGCCAGACTTAGCGTTGATTATATCAGATGTAGAGGCGATCGCAGCGGGGGTATTTACGACATCCCAAGTGCGCGCCGCCTGTGTAGATTATTGTCGGCAAAAGTTAGAAGCGAAACCCAGTGTGCGGGCGATTTTATGTAATTCCGGTCAAGCCAACGCCGGGACAGGACAGCAGGGGTGGGAAGATGCCCAAGATAGTGCGAAAGCCTTGGCGGCGGCGTTAAATATTGATCCAGATTCGATTTTACTAGCTTCCACCGGAGTCATCGGTAAACGGATTAAAATGGAGGAACTCATAGCAGCCATTCCCCAATTAGTGTCTGAGGTTTCCGAAAACGGCGGGACAGCGGCAGCCGGGGCAATTATGACGACGGATTTGGTGATGAAATCCATTGCTTTAGAAACTCAATTTGGCGATCGCCCGGTGCGGATTGGTGGCATTGCCAAAGGTTCGGGGATGATTCATCCTAATATGGCAACAATGCTGGCTTTTGTCACCTGTGATGCTGCGGTTTCTCCTCCTCTGTGGCAAGAAATGCTGACTAGGGCTGCCAATCGTAGTTTTAATCAAATTACAGTTGATGGGGATACTAGCACCAACGACACGCTGATTGCTTTAGCTAATGGTCAGTCCCGCACTCCGGCAATTACTGGACCCGGACCTGATGCTGATAAATTAGAAGCGATGCTGACAGCAGTTTGTGAACATTTAGCTAAGGCGATCGCCAGAGATGGAGAAGGGGCTACCTGTTTAATTGAAGTGCAGGTAACTGGCGCACCCACAGAAGCAGCGGCGGCTATGGTTGCTAAAACTATTGTTGGGTCTTCTTTATTAAAGGCGGCGATTTTCGGTTGTGACCCTAATTGGGGAAGAATTGCGGCTGCAGCCGGACGGGCTGGGGTTCGTTTTGACCAGGATAAGTTAGAGATTTCCTTGGGTGAGTTTCAACTGATGAAAAATGGTCAGCCTTTAGCTTTTGATGCAGCTGCGGCCAGTAATTATTTAAAACTGGCTAAAACTGCGGCTTATCTTCAGGAAGATACAGTGTTAATCAAGGTTAAAATTGGTGATGAGCCAGGAAGTAGTAAGGCTTGGGGATGTGACCTTAGCTATGATTATGTGAAAATTAATGCAGAATACACTACTTAATTGGTCTTGACCTGATCAACCCGGTTGCTCACAGAAACCGGGTTGATTGTTCCGACAAATATCAACTATTCGCGCTCACAGGGTTTCTGGATCGATACCCAATTCCCGGAGTTTCGCCAAGGCGCGATCGCGTTCTTGTTTTGCCTTATCCCGTTCTTGTTGTGCCTCATTGCGTTCTTGTTGTGCGCGATCGCGTTCATCAAACAAATCCCCCGGTTCTTTGAACAATTCCCCATTAGGGTGATACACTGCTAAACCATCATCAAACAGCTCAAAGCGAATGTTCAACAGTGGGGAAGTCCAGGGGAAATCTAGGGGGGTAATTAACACCAAGCTATCTTCGGGGGTAGCCCGTTGAAAACCCCAAAAATTATGGGATTGGGGATTATAAAAATACATCTCCAGCACGCCATACTGTTGATAAAATTGTTGTTTGGCAGCCATTTCGCTCATGGTGTTACTGGGAGAGAGGATCTCAAACACCACTTGCGGCGGAATGTTGTCTTCTTCCCACTGTTTATAACTACCGCGCGCGCCATCAGGACGACCTAACACCACCATCGCATCAGGGGCTTGTCTGGGAGCGGGGGGACGTTCTACCTGGACGGGATACCAGAGTAAATCCCCCGCCACAAAAGC
>NZ_JBIMLI010000062.1:26798-26923 GCF_051859755.1 Limnospira sp. | reverse complement strand
AAGTCAGCTTGATAAACCCGCCCCCAGGGTGCGCGATCGGCCACGGGAAAAACCAGCCAACTATATACACCCGCCCCAGGGTGCTGTAGGGGCGGGTTCCGCAGTCAGCCATAATTCCCACAAGT
>NZ_JBIMLI010000062.1:0-26701 GCF_051859755.1 Limnospira sp. | reverse complement strand
AGTCAGCTTGATAAACCCGCCCCTGCGGGTTCCGCAGTCAGCCATAATTCCCACAAGTCAGCTTGATAAACCCGCCCCTGCGGGTTCCGCAGTCAGCCATAATTCCCACAAGTCAGCTTGATAAACCCGCCCCCAGGGTGCGCGATCGGCCACGCACCCCACAAGCCAACTTTCGCTCGCCCCCCCTGGCTGTGCGTAGGGTGCGTCACATCCGATCAGCCACTGGGAAAACGAAAAACTTGCGCTATGTGACGCACCTTCTGAGGCCATGAAACACACAAGCCAACTTTCGCTCGCCCCCCCACGCCATAAAACACACCGGGATATTACACCCGCCCCTACCCCATCAATTCCCAACATAACTCCCGAAAGCGATCGCCACGATGTTCAAAACTGCGATACTGGTCAAAACTAGCACAGGCGGGGGAGAGCAAAACAGCCTTAGCTTGGAACACACTAGCCAATTCCGCCGCGCGGGGGATGGCATTTTCGAGAGTTTCCACAATTTCGACATTGTGATAGTCAGTTTCCTGTAACCTTTGAGCAAAGGTGGGGGCTGCCGTTCCGATTAATAAAACCGCCGCCGCTTTTTGGTGAATAGTATTAATCCAGTGGGTATCATCACCAGCTTTAGCTTCTCCACCAGCAATTAAAATCACAGGTGGTTCCACTGCGGCCAATCCGACCTGAGCCGCATCATAATTAGTAGCCTTGCTATCATTAATCCAGCGAATTCCCATCCAGGTGTTAACCTCTTCGAGGCGGTGAGGAACTCCAGGAAAAGTAGAAATAGCGTGAGCAATTGCTTCCTTGTCAATTCCGGCTATTCGGGCTGCGGCTACAGCCATAAGTAGGTTTTGGCGATTATGGTCTCCCACCATTTTCAGCGAGTCAACTGGTGCGATCGCGCATCCGTTTTGGTAGACCCAGTTTTCTTGAATATATACACCCCTCTGGCGATCGCCCAATAATTCCTCAGCACCATTAACGCTAGTCCAGACAGCTTGTGGCCAGAGTTCCGGTGCGGCTCGCCGGAGATAAGCGTCATCACCATTAAAGACCTGCACCTGGGAACGTTCCATTAAACGAGCTTTAATCCGAAAATAATTATCTAGCGTGTAATGGCGGTTAAGATGATCTGGGGTAAAGGTAGTCCAGATGCCGATTTGAGGCGCGAGGGTTGATGATGACTCAATCTGAAAACTGCTAATTTCAGCAATGACCCAATCTAAGGGTGTCGAGGAGTTTTGTTGTTGTTGCAGCGCCAACTCACAGACAGCATTACCAATATTTCCGCAAGCCGGGGCCGCACTTCCCGCCACTTCAAATATTTTAGCAATCAGGGCCGTGGTAGTAGTTTTGCCGTTAGTCCCCGTAATTCCCACCCAAGGGATATCCTGGAGATTTCGCCAAGCCAGTTCCATTTCGCCGATAGTTTCTATACCCAGACTGCGGGCGGTTTCCAATGCTGGCAAATCCCAGGGAACCCCGGGACTAACCACTACCAAATCTGGTGCCGTGTCGGGGTCGAAATTCTGCCCCAAATTAACTGTAATTCCTTCCTCAATGAGGGTCTGACACTGTTGCTGTAGAGATTCTGATGTGTTGCGATCGCTAACAGTTACCTGCCATCCCTGAACCTTTAACAGGCGCGCCGTGGCATTTCCTGATTTTCCCAGACCAATAATATGAGCGTTGGGCATTGTATCCTTACCCTGCACCTTGATTGAGCATTTTTGATTCTATCAGAAGAGGCTGATTTTAAGTGACCTTAGGGGAGTTTATCCGGTTATTAATATTTTTGGCGTTTAATTATATCATAAAAAATTATTTTGTCAAGTTACTTGACAGATTGTAACAAAAACGTTACATTGGTTAACATAAATTAATAAACGGGATTACCCCAAGAAGTTCCCACTGACCTTGGTGAAACTTTCTTAGTAGTAATTCTGATGCAATTATCGGAGGATAAAAAATGGTTATTTTAGCAGCTTTATTTATCAGTGGTTGGCTGGCTGTTTCTGTAATTGGAACTATGGCTTATTTTCGTGGTGAACAGTCCAAACCCATCCACATGAGAAACTGGAACTCTGATTCCTTTGACAGTCTTTCTCAGGCGTTAACAGGTGTAGCCGTAGACTATAGCCAACGGGTTCCTGCTTACAGTATGGATGCTTACCGCAGCCAGAATTTCTCCAAGTAAATTCTCTTCAGTCACCAATAGCTTTTAGACTCTCTTCTTGAGGGCAATCCTAACGGGTTGCTCTTTTTTTTTTATAGTGATATAATCATCACCCGTGGGGGGTAATTAGTTTTTAGTCTCTACCTTGAGGAGCATCATAATTTGATGTCAATTATCATGTCAAGGCGGGTTGAGAATGCGGGTTAAGAATCAAGAATATTTTAATCCCAGGACTCCATAGAAGAATCAGAAGTTTGATTATCCAAAGGTAAAGCATCAACAGATAATTGTTTGAGTTCGGGAAGTTTTACCACTTCTTTTTCAGTTTGTTTAACATTAATAGGTAACTGTAAAGGTTTGACCTTCTCAATCCAACAACTAGCCAGAGGTAAAGTTTGTTCAAGTTCATCAAGGGGACGAGGGATGACCATCACTGCATTTAATTCGCCAATGCGTTCAGCCTCATACATTCCAGCTTCTAAAGCCACTGCTACATCAGCAACCGAACCCCGAATAATAGCAGTACATAGTCCCGCGCCAATAATTTCATAGGAAGCGAAATAAACATCTCCCGCCTTCAGCATCGCATCAGCCGCGCCGACCATAGCAGGAAATCCTCTCGTTTCCAATAAACCTACGGCTTGATTACTGAGGCGAGAGTGACCGCCACTGGCTGCTAATTGGGAGAGACGAGACCCAATCGGTAAAACATACTCTAAGTTAGGGAGAGGCCTAGCAATGACTAGGGAAGAAACAAACTGATTGAACTGTTTAGCAGTATCAACTCCGGTTTCAATGGCTAGGCGGATATCAGCAATACGACCGCGCACAATAGCGGTACAGTAGCCACTACCGATTTTTTCATACCCAACCAGGTGAACACCTGCAGATTTCAGCATCATATCAGCAGTGCCGACGATCGCTGGAAAACTGCGGGTGGAGATTAACCCCAAAGCAGTATCTTTAAATTCTGGCTCAGTATTGCGCCTTTGGGGAAATGAGGTTTGCAAGTGTTCATCCATGACTGTATTTTACCTGCTAGAGAGAAGACTTGAGAATCCCGATGGATTAATCTGGGGATTTTCGCGTTCATCAACCCCAGTTTCTCTCAAAAATTAGGGGGTTTTCTATGGGGGAGCAAAGTCTTTAACAACTCATTGATTTGAGTTTGTCCGTAGACCTGCGGACCTTTGCGAATTGAGGGTTCTGGTTCTGGTTCTGGTTCTGGTTCCGGTTGGGGTTCTGGTTCCGGTTGGGGTTCCGGTTCCGGTTGGGGTTCCGGTTCCGGTTGGGGGATGAAATCAACCTCAGTAGCAGAAAAATTGACCTGACGAGATTGATCACCAATTAATGAACCGGAAGCTACAACGTGCTGAGATGGGATATCAGAATTAATCAAAGTTGACTCTGAACCAATACAAGCCAGAGCCCCAATTTTTCCAGCACCGACGATGAGTACAGTAGTACCAATACAGACACCCTTATCTATTTCTAGGATACCCTGATCAGCATGAATAATAGTCCCCATACCAATACAGACCCCAGCAGCGATCGCAATTTGGCTATCAGGAGCGGCGGTAATTACCACTCCTGGGGCGATGGCTACACTGGGGTCAATGGTGACATCGCCACTCACATAGTAAGCATAATCCGGGTGATGGGGTGGCGACATACACATTCGGCTTGAACCTCTGAAAAGTAAACAGGGATTTTCGAGAGAGTTAATTAAGGTCGTTGGATAATTTCCTCAAGAACCCGACGCTTGGCTTGAGCATCAATACCAATCAAGCGAACATACTCACCGCTATGTTCCTGCATACAGCCTTCTAGGGCTGCCATAACCTCCCGTTGATTATTAGAGTCGATGGGGGTACAGCTACGCCAGGACCCCGTGCGGAAGCGACGCTTATCAGCGTGTTCCGTGCCAATTTTATAACCCTGAGCCAGGAGGTTTTTAACTTGCTCAATAGTTTCAGAAGTCAAACTACTATTAGCAGATGAGTAGGATGATTGAGCTGAACGACTAGAGGGCGCAGGGGAAGCCGCGCTAGGACCAGGGGTAGCAGAAACCCTACCGTCAGGTCGTTGGATAATCTCTTCAACCGCCCGCCGTTTAGCTTTTTGGTCAATGCCAATTAAGCGGACATATTCCCCTGTATGCTCGTTCATGAAGGCATCTAATTGACTGAGAACAGCCGAAGCACTGGAGCTGTCAATTTGGGGACCACTACGCCAGGAACCCGTGCGGAAGCGACGCGCGTCGGCGTATTCCGTGCCAATTTTATAGCCTTGGTTCAGGATTTGGGAAACCTTTTGTGCCAAGTCAGAACTACCAGTAGCAGTAGTTCTGGAGGGGCTGGCTGTGGAAGCTGCGGCATTGGAGACCTGACCGTTAGAGGACTTACTAGCGACAGGACCATCAGGACGTTGGATAATTTCTTCAAGTACCCGGCGCTTGGCTTTGCTATCAATTCCCAACAGGCGGACATATTCGCCTTGATGGTCTTGCAGACAGGCGGCTAAGGCTGATACAACTTCGCTGGTGTTGCGGGAGTCAATGGGAGCGCAACTGCGCCAAGAACCTGTGCGGAAGCGACGTGCGTCGGCGTGTTCGGTACCAATTTTATAGCCTTGGGCTAGAAGTTGGCTGATGGTTTGTACCGTTTCTGGGGGAATAGGCCCTGCGCCTAGGTTGCTATGTCCGCCAGATCTAGCGCGGCCACCATTACTGCTGCTTCCCTTAGTTTCATTTCGTAGGGGACTGATGCAGGCGAGGTTTTCTGAACACTGATAACCTGCTGCTAATGCTTGGTTAACTCCCACCACATGAGTTGAGAATTTGATATCAGTATCTGTTACGCTCGGTAAGCGATCGGCTTGTTGTTGGTTAGTGATAATTGCTCCTGAGGGAACATATTTTCCGGGGGGAATTTCCACATCTTGGATGAGGGCGTGCATCATGACAATACAACCATTTCCGACTCTGGCATTGAATACAGTAGAGCGGAAACCAATAAAGCAATTGTCCCCGACATAAGCCGGACCATGAATCAGAGACAAATGGGTGATTGAGGAATTTTTACCAATCCAAACGGAGTAGGATTGACCATCATCTCCTTTGACTTTGCCTTCATCTAAGCCGTGAATAACAACGCCATCTTGAATATTGGACTCATCGCCAATATAAAAGGGGAATCCTTCGTCAGCGCGGATAGAGGTTCCCGGGGCGACCAGGACATGAGCGCCGATGCGAACATCACCGATGATATTCGAGAAGGAATGAACGTAAGCTGTGGGGTCAATTTTGGGCTCCGCCAGGTTTTTAGACCAGGGTGTGGGAGGAGCCGCATGGCCTTTAACTGCCATAACTGAATTTCTCCTAACTAACTTTTTATAGGGTTGACTTTTGGTGGTACGGATAATCGATGAATTATCCCTGTAGGGGCTGGTTATTCGGTATTTTCGCGCCTTCGGGAGTATACTTGCAAACCTCCCCGTACCAGGCTTTGGGGTTAACCCAGCTCTGTTGCTCAACCTAAACGGTTCTGCTGTTTTTGACTGTAAATCTGGCCATTAGCAGTGCTAACGGTGTCAATAATGGCAACTACGGCTGCATCACTGGGTCGATTTTCGCTTCCAGGAATTTGGCGAGCCGCACTTCCGAGACTAACCAGAACCCACTCACTAAAACCCGCACCCACATAGTCGCACGCCACTTCATATTTTGATGTTGGCTCTCCCTGTTCATCTAAGAGTTGCAATAGCAAAAACTTGGAACCTCGGAGACTGGGTTCCTTCTGGGTACTAACAACTGTGCCAATAACTCTGGCAATTTGCATCTTAATTTGATGTTAAGGAACTGTACGGCAGGAACATTTTTCCCCCCGACTGAGCAGGAAAATAGATGGGGTCAATTGGTAGATTGACCTACTACGGGCGAACTATGCAGTCGGTTCGGGCTTGGCTGTGGTTGAACTACATACCCCTAGGGGTCATTGGAGTTAACCTACGGACGGTTAAGAGGACGTATCCCGGCGACGCTTTCACGGAATTGTTCTACCGCTTCGGTGTAACGAATTGGTAGGACATATTCTAGGTTTTCATGGGGACGGGCAATAATATGGGTGGAAAGAACTAACCCACCATTTACCCGTCGCACCGACTCGGTTCCGGCGGAGACAGAAGCCTGAACTTCTGACACATCTCCGCGAACAATGACGGTGACACGACCGCTACCGATTTTTTCGTAGCCTACTAAGGTTACGCGGGCAGCTTTTACCATGGAATCGGCTGCCTCTACTACCGCTGGAAAACCCAGGGTTTCTATCATGCCAACTGCAATGGCCATAGTATGTTTTGACTCCTGAACCTCGATTTGATTACCACGCCTAGATGTCGCACAGAACACTGGTTTCTACTCGGTTCGGCTCTGATGGCTTCTCAGACAAGCTATCAACTCCCTGATCCTAATTTTCAGGGAGGGAGTTTTCAGAACTTAGAGACAAGATTGGCCTTGTCTGTACGACTTTTTCGGCGATCGGGTGAGGGGGTTAACGCTTGCCCCATTACGTCTAGTAGGACCGGAACTGTTCGACCGCATCGGTGTAACGAATTGGTAGAACGTACTCTAGATTTTCATGGGGACGAGCAATGATGTGGGTTGATGATACTTCTCCACCATTCACCCGTTTGACTGACTCAATGCCAGCGGAAACTGATGCTTGTACCTCGGAGACATCTCCTCGGACAATCACGGTCACACGACCGCTGCCAATTTTCTCATATCCGACTAAAGTAACGCGCGCGGCTTTTACCATGGAGTCGGCTGCTTCTACAACAGCCGGAAAGCCTATGGTTTCAATCATTCCAACAGCGATGGACATCTTACAACTACTCCTAATTACGGACAGACTGAACTCAACTGGGCAAATCTCTTGCTAACTGAGTCCCATGACCACAAAGACTAATGATTCTTTTTGTGTATGCGGAAAAATTTTTCAACCTCCCTCAAATTATAAGAATACGAGAATTGTGGCTTCTTTGACAATATTAATCTGGATTATAATTTCTCATGTTCGAGATTATTTTTATTGATTGTTAATAGAAATTAAGGTTTTTTAAACAAAGTTAATATTTGGAGACAAAAATGCCGATTTATCTTGACTTTTGTAACAACTTGTGCTATATCCCAAAGGCAGACCCTAGGTAATTTGACTAGAAATGGCTGGTTATTGGGGATGAATTTGACGATTAGCTCTGTTTAGGACGGAAATTCTGATATATTAATCTGAGGGTTAATATTTCTTTATGTAAGTTAAATGATTCAGTTCCTCCTACAAGCTAGTTGGTGGATACCCATATATGGTCTCATGGGGGCAGTGTTGACCCTTCCTTGGTCAACGGGGTTAGTCCGACGCACAGGGCCAAGACCAGCAGCCTACTTTAATATATTGATGACTTTAGTGGGTTTTATCCACGGTGCGGTAATTTACCGATCTATCTGGTCAATGCCGGGTCAACAAATTCACATTGCATGGTTACAAGCTGCGGGATTAGACTTATCTTTTGTCCTAGATGTTTCTCCCGTAAGCCTAGGAGCCGTGGAACTGGTCACAGGTATCAGTCTAGTGGCTCAGGTTTATGCCTTGGGGTACATGGAAAAAGACTGGGCGACGGCTCGGTTTTTTGGTTTGATGGGCTTTTTTGAGGCGGCAGTGAGTGGTTTGGCTTTGAGTGACTCGCTGCTACTTAGTTATATTTTGTTGGAATTGCTGACTCTCTCAACCTATCTACTGGTGGGTTTTTGGTATGCTCAACCCCTGGTAGTCACGGCGGCGCGAGATGCGTTTTTAACTAAACGAGTGGGAGATGTATTGTTGTTAATGGGGGTGGTTTATATCGGCACGATCGCCGGTAGTTTAAACTTCTCGGATTTAGAACTATGGTCGGAAACCCACAATTTACCACCCCTTACGGCGACTTTATTAGGATTAGCCCTAATTTCTGGACCTATTGGCAAATGCGCCCAATTTCCCCTACACCTATGGCTTGATGAAGCTATGGAAGGTCCAAACCCGGCTTCTCTACTCCGAAATTCGGTAGTAGTGGCGGCGGGGGCCTATGTTCTGATTAAACTACAACCAATTGTCGCGCTGTCTCCGGTGGTGTCGGACACTTTAATTGTGTTGGGAACAGTAACGGCTATTGGGGCTTCTTTGGTGGCGATCGCTCAAATTGATATCAAACGAGCGCTTTCCCACTCTACTAGCGCCTATTTGGGTTTAGTGTTTGTAGCCGTAGGTCAAAGCCATGTGGATATAGCCCTGCTGTTACTATTCACCCATGCGATCGCCAAATGTCTGTTATTCATGAGTGCAGGTTCAGTAATTTTGACCACCAACACCCAAGACATGACCGAAATGGGGGGATTATGGTCTAAAATGCCTGCCACCACCACTGCATTTATTGTTGGTGCATCAGGAATGGTAGCCGGATTACCTTTAGGGATGTTCTGGACTTTCCGAAGGTGGGTAAGTGGTTTCTGGACTGTACCACCTTGGTTATTGATTTTGTTGCTGCTGGTGAACTTCCTCACCACCCTAGGATTAACCAGAGTTTTCGGCTTAGTCTTTACTGGTCAGTCGCAACCGAAAACCCGACGCGCCCCAGAAGTCCTGTGGCCGATGGCTTTACCAATGGTTTCCATGACTATTGTGACTCTGTTAGTGCCGATGATGCTACAAAGCTGGCAACTATTACTGAGTTGGTCAGGAACCTTCGTAGAAGCGCCCGTCTCTGGAGTCCAAGAAGTAATTAACCATGTAGCTTTACCCCTGTTGTTGGTCTCAAGTGTATTAGGGGTGGGTATAGGTAGCAGTATTTATGTATACGGGCCGGGGAGAGAACCCTATAAATTCCCCTACCAACCCATACAGGATTTACTCGCTTACGATTTCTATATCGATCGCCTTTATGGTCTGACCGTTGTATTTTTGGTTAATCGTATCTCCGCCATCAGTTATTGGATCGATCGCTATATCATCGATGGGTTTGTCAACGGCTTAGGTTTAGCCACCCTCTTTAGCGGTGAAGGACTTAAATATAGTATTTCTGGACAATCACAGTTTTATGTCTTCACCATAGCCACAGGTATAGCCGTGTTGTTGATTTTAATGCTGTGGCCATTTTAGACCCCTTCCCGACCACATTAACCGTAAAAATCGATGCTAAGTGTTTTAATTTGGATTCCGCTGTTAGCTGCCCTCCTGATTGTACTCTGGCCAAACCTCAGCCCCCAATTATCCCGTCAAATCTCCCTATTAACCGCTGGCGGGTTATTGGTGTGGTCTCTAATTTTGGCAAGGTTATTTGATCCGACTGTAGCCGATCTACAGATGGTAGAACATATTACCTGGATTCAACCCCTCGGCTTAAATTACTATCTGGGGGTAGATGGTTTATCCTTGCCGTTGGTGATTATCAATGCCTTATTAGTAGCGATCGCTATTTGGTCTTCTGACTTAGACATTTCTCGACCCCGGCTATATTATCCCCTGCTGTTGATTATCTTTGCCGGAGTCGCTGGCACCTTTTTATCCTCCAACCTGCTGCTGTTTATACTGTTTTACGAAGTCGAACTAATTCCCCTGTATCTACTCATCGCCATTTGGGGAGGCAAAAACCGAGGCTATGCAGCCACCAAGTTTCTGCTTTATACAGCAGTTTCCGGTCTGTTAATTTTAGCCGCCTTTTTAGGCATAGTCTGGTTAACCAAAGCACCTGATTTTGATTTGGATACCCTCATAACTTCCACTTTGGGAGTGTCCGCATTACCCCTCACTACCCAACTAATTCTACTGGGGGGACTGGTAATCGGATTTGGTATTAAAATCCCCGTAGTCCCCTTTCATACTTGGCTACCCGATGCCCATGTGGAAGCCTCAACCCCTGTATCAGTTTTATTGGCGGGGGTATTATTAAAGTTGGGAACCTATGGTTTACTAAGGTTTGGGGTCGGTTTATTTCCAGATGCTTGGAATGCGATCGCCCCTTATGTCGCGAGTTGGGCAGTAGTTAGCGTTTTATATGGTGCTTCCTGTGCGATTTCACAAAAAGATATCAAGAAGATGGTCGCCTATAGTTCCATCGCCCACATGGGTTATATTATCCTAGCTTTTGCCGCCGCCTCTCCCATCAGTTTACTCGGTTCAGTCATGCAAATGGTTAGTCATGGCTTAATTTCTGCCCTGCTATTTTTAACAGTGGGAGTAGTTTACAAAAAATCGGGAAGTCGAGATATCGATGTGATTCGTGGCTTATTAAACCCTGAACGCGGTTTACCTTTAATCGGTAGTATAATGATTGTCGCGGTTATGGCTAGTGCTGGTATTCCCGGTTTAGTGGGATTTGTATCAGAATTTCTTGTCTTTAGAGGCAGTATGGAAGTGTTCCCCGTGCAGACTCTTCTGTGTATGGTGGGAACTGGTTTAACTTCTGTTTACTTTCTGATTATGATTAACCGTGCCTTTTTTGGTCGCTTGTCCGAGTCAGTCATTAATTTACCAAGGGTACAATGGCGCGATCGCATTCCAGCTATAGCCTTGGCTGTGATTATCACCTTTCTAGGACTACAACCGACCATCCTAGTTAAATGGACTGAAAGCACCACATCAGCACTCATGTATAAGCCCCCAATTGTAGCTCAAATTGAATCAAATGTCAAGGCGATCAGCTTAAATTAATCTCGTCACTCAATCAAAATTGCCCACCATCTAAACTTGTGAATTTATCCACTATGACCAGCAATCAAATCCACCCATTGTTCAAATATATTGAACGCTTAGAAGCTGGTGATGCCTTATTACCAGACTCTCCCCAAAACCTCCTTGAAGTAGTTGGCATCCTCAAAAGTTACGGCATAGTTTTAGATGCCTACTCCGACAACCTGATTTATGTGGCTGACCATCAATTTTTAGTATTTTTCCCGTTTTTTAAATACTTCAATGGCGATTTAAATATCCCCAAATTGCTCAAGTATTGGTGGCACGATCGCATTAATTATGAATATGCCGAATATTGCATGAAAGGGATGTTATGGCATGGGGGAGGCGGACTAGATTCTTACTTGGATTCATCACAATTCCAACAGTTAGCAGAAGCAGCTATTCAGACTAAATTTAAAGGCAATAGTTTCATTCTGCTACTACATCAGATGTTCCCAGAATTTCTACCCGAACAAGTACGACAGTCAGCCTATTATAGCGCTTTGGGGCAATTTTGGCGAGTCATGAGTGATATTTTTATCTCCCTTTCTGACCTCTATGACCAAGGGGAAATTAAATCCATTCCCGCCGTAGTGCAGCATATCTTAGATGGATTAGTTGCCGCCGCCAATAATCCAATTACTTATGGCGTTAAATTGGGGGATAAAACATTAGATATAATCCCTAAATCTGCCGGACTCACATTTTTAATGGATACAGCAGTTCCCTATGTGGAAGCCATTTTTTTCCGTGGTACACCCTTCCCGGGTACAGTATCCTATAACGCTCAAGTTCATCAAATCCCCAGCCTACAAAAAGAATTTACATACGGTGCTTTATACGCTGACCCCCTCCCCATTGGTGGTTCCGGTATTCCCCCCACTCAATTAATGCAGGATATGCGCCATTTTTTACCTGATTATCTCCACAATATTTATAATAATAGTTGCCGAGGAGAGGATGATTTGCGTGTGCAAATATGCCAAAGTTTTCAAAAGTCTATGTTTTGTGTCACGACAGCCGCCATTAAAGGACTAGCACCCTATCCCCTGAACACTGACGACCCCGAACAAAAAAAGGCTAATCGCGCCTATCTGGAAAATTGGTTAAATCGGTTTACCACTTCCCGTTTGTCTGAGGTTAATCAACCTACTTCGACAGATTTTCAACCGTTTCTAGTGCGTTCATAGTTCATCTCAATTGGCAAATTTTTACTTTCTGAATTATGAGTTATTCAAGACTGCAAACTCTGGGAAGATATCTGCGTCCCCATTGGCAAATATCACTATTAGGAACAGTGTCTCTGTTCGTGGTAAATGTGGTGGGGGTTTATATACCTTTACTTATTCGTAATGGTGTAGATGACTTACAAGATGCCGTAGAGTTTCAGGAAGTAGGATGGCAGGTTTTATTGATGGTCGCCCTAGCATCAATTATGTGGGTGATTCGCATGACATCCCGAATTTTAATTTTTGGGGTGGGGCGACAGGTAGAATTTGACCTAAAACAGAAGATTTTTAATCATCTTATTTTCCTGGAATCTTCCTATTTTTCTAATAGTAGAATCGGGGATTTAATTAATAGGGCAACCTCTGATGTTGATAATATTCGGCGGTTGGTAGGCTTTGCAGTCCTGAGTTTAATTAATACCATATTTGCTTATGGTTTGACTTTGCCAGTCATGCTGGCTATTAATATTAAGTTGACTATATTATCGATTTCGGTTTATCCGTTGATGTTAGTGTTGGTGCAGATTTTTAGCGGTAAACTGCGAGATCAACAGATGGAAGTGCAGGAAAAACTCTCCGATTTAAGTGATTTAATTCAGGAAGATATGAGCGGCATATCTTTGATTAAAATTTATGCTCAGGAAACCGCAGAAAGGCAGGCTTTTCGAGAACATAATCAAGGGTTATTATCGGCTAATTTGAAGTTGGCGAGAACTCGAAATTTCTTGTTTCCTTTATTGGGAGGTTTGGCGAGTTTAAGTCTCCTGATTTTGCTGGCTGTGGGAAATGAGGCGATCGCTCAAGGTGATTTAAGTATCGGGGATTTTGTCGCCTTAGTATTATATGTCGAAAGGTTGGTATTTCCCACCGCTTTATTAGGCTTTACTATTACCGCTTATCAGCGGGGAGAAGTCAGTGTTGACCGGGTTGAGTCTATCCTCAGTATTAAACCTAAAATTCAAGATCCACCTCAGCCTATACCCCTGATAACTCCCGTTAAGGGGTGGTTGAGTGCGAGAGATTTAAACTATACTTACCCCGCCGCCAAAACTCCCGCCCTTAATCATGTTAATTTTACCATTCTACCAGGGGAAACTGTCGCGGTAGTCGGTCCTATTGGGTCGGGAAAAACTACCCTAGCTAATGTAATTCCTCGGCTGTTGGATATTGATATAGATAGCTTTTTTATTGATGGTCAGGATATCACTCAACTCTCTCTGGCGCAACTGAGAAAAGTAATTGCTTATGTTCCCCAGGAGAGTTTTCTATTTAGTACCACTATTGCTAATAATATTTGCTATGGTAATCCCTCAGCATTGCGATCGCAAATAGAAGCCGTTGCGAAAATTGCTCAAATTCACGATGAAATCACCAATTTTCCCAAAGGTTATGATACAATAGTTGGGGAGCGGGGTATCACCTTATCTGGTGGGCAGCGACAACGAACTGCCCTAGCTCGTGCCTTGCTTTGTGATGCTCCTATCTTGATTTTAGATGATGCCCTCTCTAGTGTAGACAATCAGACAGCCACCGACATTCTCTATAATCTGACTAGCGGGACTGTACGCCAAACGGTGTTATTCATTTCTCACCAAATGTCAGCTACAGCCAAAGCCGATCGCATTTTGGTGATGGACCAAGGCACAATAGTACAGACCGGAACCCATGACCAGTTACTACAGGAAGAGGGACTATATCGGAGACTTTGGCAACAGCATCAACTCGAACAAATGCTGGCTTGATTACAATAGGAATCATCAACTGTCAATTTATGAAACCAGAGTATGAGTGTATCGGTTGGCAACGAGTTACTACAAAAGGGAAAAACCCTCCAGAATACGGGTTTGTGTGGTTTGACCATGCAAGTAGTTTTTGCCTTCGTCGCGATTTTATCATTAATTTTCACCACCACAGGTAGAAGTATTTCTGATGATGCTAACCCCGCCCTCGGTGTAAGTGTAACCTTTGCAGTTACCGGACTAATTATCGCCGGATTTAGCATTGTTATATCATTTCGCTATGCCAACATAGGCAAACAGTTATTATCCCTCAATACAGTCAAACCCAAAAAATCCGACACAGTTAGACTCTTGCGGGTCGGCTTATTATTGGGAATGGTTGGTATCCTGATTGCATTAATGGGGTCAGGTATAACCGCATCGGTATTAATTGCCAAAACCATTTCGCAGCCACCAGGAACCACCCTAACCGAAGCCAGTGAGGCGGTTAGAGCCCTGGATGTATTTGTGATGATTGCCAATTTAAATGTACTAGCAACCCATTATGTTGGCAGTGTAGCATCAATTTGGCTACTTTATCGAATTTAGTTGCCGCGCAATCTTCCTAGGGTAGTAATATAAATAACCGCTTCATCGGTGGGGATACCCAACACCTCATTAACCAGGTTATCAAAAAAACCACCGATACCACTAGCACCTAAACGTAGGTGGGTGGCGGCGAGGTTCAATCTTTGGCCGAGATGACCAGCATCGCTATGTAAATAACGATAAGCGCGATCGCCATATTTAGCGATCGCCTTGTTCAAGTCAGCAGTATGAAAAAGCAGCGCCGCCGCATCTCGTCCCAAATCTTGTCCCAAACACAGATAATGCAACTCTCGCCGAAAATTTTTAAAGCGAATTTGCCTAAGTTCCTGTGCTTTGGGGGCATAATAATAACATCCCTCCTCTAGTCCATTCACCCCAGAGACAGCGATAAAAGATTCAATCAGACTCAAATCAAAAAAGTCCGGTGCAGCATCTAAACCCTGATAACCGTAGTGCTGATGTTGATAGGTAAAATCCAGTAGAGCGAGTAATTCTTCCAGGTTGAGATTCCCCCCACTATAGCGACGGGTTGATCGTCGGCGCAATTGGGCTGTATTTAACCCCTTGAGGTCTTTTCCCCAATCAATGGCAGGGGTGACAGTCGAGACCTTGGTGCAGAAGGGGAAATTATATTTATCTTCGGGTTCTTCTTCTGATGCTAATTTTTTCCAGCCTTGGGAACCGGAGGTGTCCGATTTAATTTGGCTGGCACAGTGGAGGTAATGGAGCATTTCCCCATCGGGAATTTCGGGATAGTCGGTTTGGGTAGCCGAGGGTAAGGCGGTTCGGAATTGGGGAAGGTTCTGGTCAATTTCCAGTAAGTCAGCCAAAGCCACCACAGCGATCGCTGCTTCCGTTTCCGAATCCAGGTATAGTAAGTTATTAAGGGTTTCGTCGGCAAATCCGCCAATTAGATGGGGACGATAGGAATTTAAGGCTCCTGCTAGTTCCAAATTACCCAATAAGTGACCTGTATCGAGAAATATGCGACGATAGGCGCGGTCTTGGTATCGCCAAGCTGAACGGTAAAATACAGCAGTAACGACCATCGCCAGTTTAGTATTTTCCAGGCATGGATGCCAAAAACAGGCTTGTTTCAACTCCGACCAAATTTGGCTATCCCAAAATTGCACTAGGGAGTGATGTAGGGTTTGATAGTTATACAGTCCCGCTGGTAATTCTGGGGTTCCCCTGGAAACTAGATAGATTTCGGCTGGATACAGTCCCCCGGCTGAGGGTGACGATCGCAAATAGTGAAATCCGCTAGTTGTGGCTAGTTTAGCGGTTAACCCATAGGTATGTAGTAGTAGACTAGATAATCGCTGCCATGGGTCTGTGTTGGCTGTGGGAATTTGAGGATCGGATATTTCTTTGAGATAGGGTTTCAGGTCAAATACCGTGCCAATCTTGTATTCTTTGAAGGGTTCTGGTTGTTTAGTCCAGTCTAACTGTTGACCCTTAGAGGCTAAGGTGTCGGGATCGTATTTGGTTCGCTCATGGTAGTATTGGGCGATGGATTTCAGTGGTTCTGACATTATGACACAGGTTAAATGTGAGGACGGACAGAATCGTTAACGGGAAAGCCAGAGATGCGATCGCGCTATGTGGTCAAAGTCCTAACGCCACTCCCCAAGTTTACACTTTTTTAGTGCGATCAGCTCGCAGCAACTGAGCAAATCTTAGCACAGTTACCAGTCAATTAGGCTGTCTGGGTTCACGCTACACAGGTTTTTCCTGCCAAATCTTGATGGGGAATTTCCACAAAATGCTTTCGCAAGTGGCGAGAGTTAATCTGATTATCGGTGGCTGACCCATAGCGCCATAATTTACTGGTGAGCAAGATTTGTGGGAAAATCAGCTTATTAACTCACCCATCAGTATACATACTTATTGGTCTCCCCAACCATGAAACCCCAGACTAACTTTATTGTCATTGATACAGAAGGACAACCGATTCTGAAAGCTATGGCGATCGTTGATCATCAGGGAAACTTAATTTATGAAGCCTTTGACGAAAGACATTGCCAAAATCCCCAACTTATCGACCAAAGTAAACCCCTGAAAACCATAGTTAATGAATTCTTAGCTATAGCCGGATCTCAAACCATTATCTGTCACTATGCACGTCATGATATGGAAGTGCTTAGGAATACATTTCGCGCTGTCGGTGTCCGACCACCTCGCCTCAGTTTTCAATGCAGTTTTGAATTGGCTCAACGCTATCTTCCACAATTAGGAAGTAATAGCCTACAAACTATTAGCAAACAGCTAAATTTAAGCCGGGATGACCAGACCAATAACCGCGATTTCCTCCATCGTGCCAAACATGATGCCTTATTTACTTATCAACTTTATCGACGCATGATTAACGAACTATTAAAAACTCGACTGCAACATCAACCCAACCCCTTTGGAACCAGCAGGGTTGATACTCCTTTCCAAAGCCACATTGATTTTAGGGCGATTTTTGACAATGAATTTGAGCGACTAAAACATATTCTTTCTGATATTAAAAATGATGTCAATCATCAGAGCAAAGGAGCCGTAGTTATTGGGGAACCAGGTTCTGGCAAAACTCACCTAATGATGAGATTAGCCCAAGATTTATTAACTAAGAATAGGCTCTTATTTATTCGGCAACCTAATAATCCTGACACGGTTCTATTTCATACCTATAGCCGCATTCTGGAGTCTTTAATTCAAACAGTTCCTGACAGTTCACATACTCAGCTTGAATATTTGCTGGCTAATAGTTTCGCGCAAATCATCAAAAATACTCAGGATTATGCTACCCCTACCACCCAAAAAGATGAACGATTAATTGAGTTAATAAAAGCCGATAATCTCAAGCTATTTACCGACCTCGGAAAAGAGGATACTCGCCTGAAACGAGAATATTGGCAACACATAGAAAAACGTGCTTATGATTGGTGGATTAATCAGTTTTCTTCTGCTGGATATGCGCCCAAAATTCTCAAAGGGATAATTCGGTTTTGTGGCTATACCGATTTTAAACGCCGTCAAACTATTACTCAGTGGTTAGCTATGAATGATGTAGCACCCGAGGAGTTAGAAAAGGTCGGTTTGGAAAGCTGGGGAGAAGACACCAGTCGGGAGGAAATTTCCCTGGCGGCGTTGGCGGTTTTTAGTAAGCTGTCTCTCTTGGATGAACCCTTAATTATTATTTTTGACCAGTTAGAAGGTTTGGGTCAAAAACACAATGAACGACTGTTACAAAGTTTTGGAGAGGCGGTTAAGGAAATCTTTACCCATGTTCCCAATAGTTTAATTATCTTAAATCTGTTTCCCGATCGCTGGTTACAATTTCAGCAGGTTTTTGATGGTTCAATTATTGACCGTATTTCTCAATCTCAAATTATCCTAAATAAGCCATCTAATGAACAACTCAAGCAATTACTTGATTTAAAAGCACAGGTGGCTGATGTGACTATTGATGAATTATTTGAACCCCAGGAAATTGCCGACATTTTAACTGCGCCTTCTATTCGTTCAGTTGTGAATGCGGCGGCGGACTACTACCGCTATAAAATTGATGGTATTTGTTTACCTCAGCGACCTGATAAATCGGGTAATTCTGGGGTTATAGGGATGATGGAAAAACAAATTCATCAGTTGAGAGAAGAGGTGGCGGAACTCAAATTCATTGTCAGTAAATTAGTTGATACTTTTAATTTAGCCGACGGGGAAAATATTGTCAGAGTTTTTCCTAATGGTATGGCGGCTAGGTCGCCAATTAACTCTTCTCGGCGTAGTCAATTAGAAGATTATCTACGACAGCAAAGGGGTATCCTAGAACAGAATTATGGTCAACCAGCGATTATTTCGGAAAGTGATGATTTCGGGAAATTAAAGATGATTATTGAATCATTAAAGCTGGTTTTGTCTCCCCTGAGTGTGGATATTTTGCGACTGGGGAAACGGGTACTTCCTGAACATTTGGTGATTAAGACAGCAACCCATCAATTTGCGATCGCTTTTTTGCACCAAAGCGGGACTCGATTTTATCACCGGATGAGAAACTTAAACGAATTGGTCAGCCATCGTCCTGATATTCATTTTAACCTGTGTCGAGATGCGCGGGAAGATTTGATATCAGGAAAGTCTAGTAAGATAGAGTTAGAAAAGTTCTGTCAGGGGAACAATAGCCATTATCTTCTGTTTGACCGAGACCAACGCATCACTTTTGAGTTAATTTATCAGGCGATCGTTGATATCCAAAATCGCGATTTAGAGATAGATTTACCAGAAGCCTTAGATATTCTCCTGTTAGACTACCAGGACTATTGGCTATTCCAAAACCTCACTCAACTCACCCTAGATGGTTAGCAACCAAATAGCTGAATAGTTGAGTTCAGAAATAGGTTGGATGATGCTTTCGTCTCACCCAACCTATCGGTAACTTACGACACTGTAGACATCAACTTGGAAGAAGATGCAATTTCGGGTACTTTATTCCAAGTATGATCAGAGATGGTATCAGGGACTGGAACCGGATAACCCATACCTCGCCAAAATTCTTGAACTCTTGTTTGTTTAGCTTCCAGACGAGTTTTTAGCATTTCCGCTGCTTTCTCGGGTTCGCCACAACCACAGAAAAATAAATCAGCCGCAAAATAGCCATATTCAGGCCAAGTGTGAATGGCAATGTGGGACTCGGCTAGGGTAGCCGTGGCGGTTACACCATGAGGACTAAACTGGTGAACACAGATATCTATAAGGGTAGCACTTCCTGCTGCGATCGCATCAAGAATGGCTTGACGGATCAGATCTGGGTCGTTTAGGATATCAGCGGGACACTGCCACGCATCGACAACAATATGGGTTCCGAGTTGTTTCATTTTTGGTGATTTCACCCCCCTTTTCGTGGGTTGTAAATGGTTATGCTGGGCTCAAATCAGCAGTCGCTACTTCAGTTTAAGTCCGGGGAAAATAACCGAGTTTTAGAACTCTCCTCATGGGACAAATAGGGCCATCTTCCGGCGACGCTAGATTTTCGTACTCCAGCCTCTGCTATTGTAGCACTCTGTTATAATAATTGATCGCACTGAACATATAATTTAATTTTTCCGTTCAGTGCTATTGATGTACTTCTGGACTTCAGCCAATTTTGTCCCCAACCGACCACCCAACAGTCACCAGTCAACCCCAAACTACCCCCAAACCGTTTCTGAAGTGGGCCGGGGGTAAGACTCGCTTAATTCCTCAGTATACTACTTACTTTCCCGACAATTATCAAGCCTATTATGAGCCTTTTTTGGGCGGTGGTGCTATCTTTTTTTATCTGCAACCTAACCGAGCAATTTTAAGTGATATTAATAGCGAGCTAATTAATGCTTATCAATGTGTGCGTGATGATACTCAGTCGCTGATTAGCAAGTTAGAACAGCATCAGCAGAACCATAATCAAGGTTATTATTACCAGATGCGATCGCAAAAATTTGAGAATCGGCTTGACCAAGCCGCGCGCCTTATTTATCTCAACAAGACTTGTTTTAATGGCTTATATAGAGAAAATCGCCAGGGTCAATTTAACGTACCTATGGGGAAATATAAAAACCCGAAAATTTGCCCGAAAGAATTATTGATCACCGCCTCGAAAACTCTCCAATCTGCAACTCTTCAAGTCCAATCATTTGAAGCCATTGTCAATGAGGCTAATTCTGCTGATGATTTTGTCTATTTCGACCCTCCCTATCACCCCCTGAGTCCCACCAGTAACTTTACCAGCTACAGCCATCATAAATTTGGGGTTGATGAACAGGAAAAATTAGCCGAAATCTTTAAGACCTTACACAACAGAGGAGTGAAGGTGATGCTATCTAATTCTGATACTGAGTTAATCAGAGACTTATATAAGGACTTTAATATCCACCCTATCCAAGCGGGTAGGGCGATTAATTCAAATCCCCAAAATCGGGGAAAAATTACGGAACTTTTGATAACTTCCTATTAGGATAGGACGGCTAGTTTAATAACAAACTAACACAGAAACAATCAGAAAGATAGCCACAGCGCTATGTAGGAGATAATCTCGCTGAGGTTTGAGTGTAGCAGCAGGTTGAATAAAGTAAATCTTGGGTTCTTGCTTATCTTTGTTGATGGTATACATACTACTGGACTTGTTTGTGTGAGTTGCTTATCAGTAAATCTAAACAAAATCTAAAGTTTTGTCAAACAATATTGACAAAAGATTACTTATATGTATGATAAGCCAAGCGATCGCCTGTGAAAAATCCGACTCCCGGCGACTTTCGGGTGGGGCGGGTTGAGGGAACAGCAATGCCCAGGCTATAAATTTCTGGTAAAGTAGGAAGGGGATATCCCCTTGATAGCGCGAAAAGTAAATTATGCTACAAACCGCAGCCCAGAACCCAGGTGCAGTTCACAGCGATTCAAAATTCGATGTAGAACTCCGTAAAGTATTCAAAGTATTCAACGGGGAAACCGCAGTGAGGGCGGTAGACCTAGACATAAAGCGGGGAGAATTTTTCAGCATTCTCGGACCGTCAGGCTGTGGTAAGACCACGACACTGCGGCTAATTGCTGGATTTGAAACCCCATCCGCCGGGGAGATTCTCATCAGGGGTCAGTCAATGAACCAAACCCCAGCCTATCAGCGCCCGGTAAATACAGTTTTCCAGAGTTATGCCCTATTCAATCACATGAATGTCTGGGATAACATCGCCTTTGGGTTGAAATTAAAACGCCTAGGGAAATCGGAAATTGAAGCGAAAGTCCTGGAAGCCCTACAATTGGTAAAGATGGAATCGTTTGCTAACCGTTATCCGAACCAAATGTCAGGGGGACAACAACAGCGGGTAGCTTTAGCGCGGGCTTTAGTAAATCGTCCAGCGGTGCTACTATTAGACGAACCCCTGGGAGCGTTAGATCTGAAATTGCGTAAACAAATGCAGATGGAGTTATCAAATTTGCATCGCAATTTGGGGTTAACCTTTGTGATGGTAACTCACGACCAAGAAGAAGCGATGAGTTTGTCCGATCGCATAGCGGTAATGCACGAGGGTCGCATTGAACAAATTGGCAGCCCCAACGAAATTTACCAACATCCCCAGACCCCCTTTGTGGCTGACTTTATTGGAGACACTAACCTATTTAAGGGACAAGTTGAACAAGCCAATAAGGAGGCTATACAAGTATTAACGGACACAGGGTTACAGATTATCGTAGCCATGAACAAGCGATCGCGCAATGACTACCCAGCAGTATCGCCTCATCAATTACGAGGGGGGGCGAAGGTTGTAGTTAGTATCAGACCCGAAAACATTACCCTACATTCTGAACCGCCAGAGACTCCCGGAAATAGTTTTGCCGGAAAATTAGTCGATCAGATGTACTTAGGTACTCACTTACAGTACATTGTCAAACTGAACACAGGGGTAACCCTAATGGTGCGACAGTCTCAGAGTTTAGGAGAAAACCTAGATTATGATCGCAATATTTATGTCTGTTGGAAACCCACAGATTGTTTAGCCCTACCGGAACCTCAACACCGCTAAAATAGTTGTTGTAATATTATGGTTTTGATGGCAACGGTAAAAAACAGTGCCCCCAAGGAAATTACGCCCGTTTGGTTTTCATAAAGGGATGCAGACCCGGCGCGGGTTTCTGCAATCGACTATGGCGGCGGCGATCGCCTCTTCCGCGTCAGGCTGTGGGTGGACTTTAGGCGAAATCAAAACCACCCCCAGCACCCGCTTCTCATCAGATACCCTGTATATATATACTTGGGCCGGATACACCGATCGCGATCTGCTAGAACGCTTTACCCAGGAAACGGGGCTGAGAG
The DNA here is from genome assembly GCF_051859755.1 of Limnospira sp. Classification (NCBI taxonomy): domain Bacteria; kingdom Bacillati; phylum Cyanobacteriota; class Cyanophyceae; order Oscillatoriales; family Sirenicapillariaceae; genus Limnospira; species Limnospira sp. The sequence continues at coordinate 4,373 of NZ_JBIMLI010000062.1, read as the reverse complement.
TAGTGGCAGATGTATTCGATTCTAATGAGGCTATGTTAGCCCGTATACAGGCGGGAGGAGCGGGAGCATATAGTATCATCTACCCCTCGGAATACATGGTACAGAAGATGGTAGCACTAGGGCTATTAGCTGAATTAGACCATACCTTAATCGTGGGGTTAGAAGATCTATTTCCCAAATTCCAAAATCCCGATTATGACCCCAACTCCACTTATAGCGTCCCTCTGAGTTGGGGAACTACAGGTTTAATTTACAACAGCAGACTATTACCAAACTCTCCCGAAGACTGGGAAGATCTATGGACATATCAAGACCAACTCAGCCGTCGGCTAACCCTACTTAATGATGTACGGGAAGTGATGGGAGCTAGTTTGCGGCGTTTAGGCTACTCCTACAACAGCACCAATCCTAGGGAGATTAATCAAGCCTATCAGGAATTGGTCAAGCTGCGAGGAGCGATCGCATCTTTTACCACCGATGCTTGGCGACCTCAGATGATTGTAGGAGACTTACTCCTAGCCATGTGCTATTCTTCCGATGCGGCGGAAGTGATGCCCGAAAACGAAGATTTAGAATACATCACCCCCGTTAGTGGTTCTTCCCTGTGGATTGATACCCTGGTAATTCCCAAAAGCGCACCTAACCCAGAAGGTGCTTATCAGTGGATTAATTTTATGCTGCGACCAGACATCGCCACCCAAATTGTCGAACGCCTCAGCTTTGCTACCCCCTCCCTAGTCGCCTATCGTCAACTTCCCCAAGAACTCCGGGAAGACCCAGCCCTATTTCCCCCAGAAAGCGTGATTGCCAACAGCGAAACAGTTTCGCCCCTACCACCAGAGATAACCGCCCTTTTTGATCGCTATTGGACTAGACTCACCAGTGGTTAATTGGAACATCGGGTGCTACTACGAATTAAACCTTAAAAAAATGCTCAAACTCTATTATGGCTGTATCTACCCCCCCTAAGACCCCTTATGAACCTCCCACCACACCGGCTAAAACTGGCATCTCTCAGATCTGGTCAAAGTTAGCTGGACCCGTAATTATGCTGGGACCGGCGGGGCTGTGGTTACTACTATTGCTGGTGTTTCCCACCCTGGTGATTTTTCAACTCAGCTTAGTGGAGAATATTCGCCCTGGGGATGTGGTAATTCCTGATGGTCTGGGTAACTACCTGCGGGTATTTGAACCCATAAATTTGCGAGTAATTGCTAGATCGGTTAATTTTGCGATCGGAACCACAGTTTTTTGTTTGTTGTTAGGGTTTCCCGTAGCTTACTGGATAGCCGTTATGGCTCCCCCCAAGTCGCGTAACCTTCTACTATTAGGGTTTGTTCTGCCTCTATGGACATCTTCCTTGCTGCGCTCCTATGCCTGGATTACCATTTTACGACCCACAGGAGTGCTAAACTCATTTCTGGGGTTATTGGGATTACCTACTTTAGCACTACTTAATAGCAGTCCAGCCGTTTTAATTGGCATGACCTATAGCTATTTACCCTATATGGTAACCGTGCTGTATGCCTCCCTGGAAAAACTAGATCGCCGTCTGTTGGAGGCTTCCGCTGATTTAGGAGCCAAGCCTCCCGAAACCTTCTGGAAAATTACAGTTCCCCAAGCTAGGACCGGAATTATCGCCGGGTCACTATTAGTATTTATTAGTTCCCTGGGAGATTTTGTCGATCCAGAACTGTTAGGCGGCGCTTCTAGTATGACCGTATCTCGGCTGATTTACAATCAGTTTTTAGGAGCCACTCAAAACTGGGGTTTTGGTTCAGCCCTAAGTATGGTGCTAATTTTTGGGGTGAGTATAGCGATCGCTCTTTTAATCCGCTACGGTGATGGCAGACCCTCAAAATAAACAGGCGACCAACTCCGGCGCGTGTATAAAGTTGCACCCTAGCGTCCAGGCTCACTCCAGCACCCGCCCCTACCAAACTTAAAATTCCATGCAGGATATTAACAATCACAATCATCAGTCAGACATTCCTCAAGAAATGCAAAAGCCTAAAATGAGATTTCGGGTATCTTGGCAGATCATATTTGTTGGTCTGATGTTCCTGTATATGTATCTGCCTATCTTGGTTCTCACCTTTTATAGCTTTAATCAATCCCGCTATAGTGCTGGGTGGCAGGGATTTACCCTACAGTGGTATGTCAAACTTTTTCAGGATACCCGCATCCTTAGCGCCCTGAAAAATAGCCTCACCGTTGGCTTGAGTGCCGTAGCCATATCAGCAGTCATTGGAACCCTGATGGCTGTCGGACTATCTAGGTTTCGGTTTCCGGGAAAAGGTATTTATCTGGGGGTATCTTACCTGCCCTTAATTATCCCCGACATTGCGATCGCTGTTTCCACCCTAGTATTTTTAGCAGCCTTAGCCATTCCCCTGAGTTTATCAACTATCATAGGCGCTCATGTAGTCTTCTGTCTCGCCTATGTCGCCCTGGTCGTATCCACTCGCCTGGCTGACCTAGACCCCCACTTAGAAGAAGCTGCATTAGACTTAGGGGCGACACCCGAGCGAGCCTTTATCAAAGTCTTGCTACCCCAACTGATGCCCGGTATCATTTCTGGCTGTTTATTAGCCTTTGTGCTGAGTATGGATGATTTTTTGATTGCCAGTTTCACCGCCGGAAGTGGCGCAACTACCCTACCTATGGAAATTTTTAGCCGCATTAGAACCGGAGTTAAACCCGATATTAACGCCCTCAGCGTCATTTTGATTATGGGTTCCGGGCTGTTAGCATTTGCCGGAGAGTTTCTCAGAAATCAAAGTCAGAAGAACTGAAAAATTGTCTTGGTTCCCGTATACGGGGTAAACTGTTTGTCTTGCTGTTCGCCATGAACGTGGCTTAAATTTAACCTGTGTGGATAACATCATCAAAAGATACGGTTCTAACTCCGACTGCTGTTGCCTTGGGTAACTTCGATGGATTTCATCGAGGACATCAACAGGTAGTCCGACCCATTCTCAACCCCAATCAAGTAGCCGTAGATTCCCAGAAGGTAGGGGGCGGATATTCCGAGACAACTCCGCCATTCGGGATTTCTGGCTATGGAACAGTGGTCACTTTTAATCCTCACCCCCAGGAATTTTTTACAGGTCAAACCAAAAAACTGTTAACTCCCTTACCGGAAAAAATTGAGATTCTACGCAGGTTTGGGGTTCAGCAGTTGGTGCTTTTGCCTTTTGACAAAGATTTGGCTAGTCTCACCCCAACTCAGTTCGTTGAGCAGATTTTGGTGGAGTATTTACAAGCTACTCGGGTGAGTGTCGGTTTTGATTTTCGCTTCGGTCGCCATCGCATGGGTAGTACCGACGACTTAAAGGCGATCGCCTCTCAGTATGGTATTGATGTCGAAATAGTTTCTCGCTTTCCCTGTCCTTATGGCGATCGCATCAGTAGTTCCATCATCCGAGAATCCCTTACAGAAGGTCATCTTAACCGTGCTAATCAACTATTAGGACGTGCTTATACCCTCCTCGGTGAAGTGGTACAGGGTCAACAATTAGGGCGGACTCTGGGATTTCCTACAGCTAATTTACAACTGCCACCAGAGAAGTTTTTACCTCGATACGGTGTTTATGCAGTCCTGGTTACCGGACTTGCTGCCCGGTACGGCAAAACTATCGCGCCTCAGTTAGGAGTGATGAATATTGGTTGTCGTCCTACTGTAGCTGGAGACAATCCTACCGTTGAGGTTCATTTATTAGATTGGGATGGGGATTTATATGGTCAGAGTTTGACTGTCAGTTTAGAGGGGTTTTTGCGACCAGAACAAAAATTTGCATCCCTTGAACAGCTAAAGGCGCAAATTCAAAGGGATTGTACCCACGCGCGAACCTATCTCCAGGCTAGGAAAAATCTGCCCCTACTGGATTAATCTAGTTGCCTGACTAATGTTGATTTTGAACTGCTCTATAAGGCTATAGTTCTCGTCGGGAATAAGGTTTCAATCCACACCTGCGCCCCAGAACATAGCTTTTTGAACGGTTGATATAGTAGGCGGCAAGGCCCATCAATTATTATTTCCGAAGCATACAAGGTTTTATTGCCTTTGTTCAAGATAATTGGTGGTTGTAGCAATTGTTGGATGTCGCTTATCTCTCCTTGGGTTTCCCTGAGTATGCGGTTGTTGTTACCAATGACTTTCTTGTTGATATGAATATACGTGGGTTTATTCTTAGGACGGCTACATTGCCAAGTAGGCTTCGGACCACGCCCCCCAGGAGTGATTTCAGGCATTTCGCCAGTTAAGGGAATGACCCACATCCTACCAATTCGTTGACACTGATACATTTACGCGACATTTATCCGGCTATTGCCTGACAATGCGACGATAGCACTATTACCCGTTAAGGTAA
>NZ_JBIMLI010000061.1:7253-27010 GCF_051859755.1 Limnospira sp. | reverse complement strand
GAAAGGGCGGGACGGCCAAAACTATGCCCTGGCTAAATTTTCCTCGGGCAAGCGATACAATGCCGACCTCAATGGGGCGCTCAATATTGCTGCACGAGGTATTCTTCAGCTCACTCGCCGAAAGGACAGTGAGGAGCCCTCGAGCCAAAGTTCGAGGGCGATCGCCTAGAAGCTGGGCTTGTTTGTGTGACCTGTGGACTAGCACGGTTCCAGGTTAGCACCGACACCCCCACCTGCCTTGGGCGGGTGGGGTGAGCTTCATGTTAGGCAAGAATGGCCGGGGGTTCATCTACGAAGTCCCGGTTGTTGGTGCTAATCATCGCTGATTGCTCTAACTACTATTGACAGTCTTGGCAAATTTACCGTCTCAGGGGACAATTAGTTTAAGTCCCTCCCGGTCACATAGACGCGGGGCTTTTAGAAATTTTAACCGTGAACAATATCCGCACTGTTTCAGATACCAAGCGAGCTTTTTACAACATCCATACTCGGCCGATTAACTCTATCTATCGTCGCGTGGTTGAGGAGTTAATGGTGGAAATGCACCTGTTGTCCGTCAATGTCGATTTTAAATATGACCCCATTTATGCTCTGGGTGTGGTCACGGCCTTCGATCGCTTTATGCAAGGATACATCCCCGAAGCCGATAAATTGTCGATTTGGGCGGCTTTGATTATGGCCCAAGAAAGCGACCCTAATCAATATCGGGCTGATGCTACGGCTTTAGAGGCACAAGCGGCGACCCTTTCTGTGAAAGATTTGACCGAAAGGGCTAAGATAGCTCAGGAAAGTTCCGGGGATGACCCTTTGCAGTCCTGTTTTCATGCGATCGCCAATAACCCTAAATTCAAATACTCTCGGCTATTTGCCATTGGTTTATATACTCTCCTAGAAAAAAGCGATGTCACAGCGGCTCAGGACTCGGAAGGGTTAAAAACCATCCTAAGTGACTTTAGTGAGGCTTTAAGGCTACCTAAAGACAAGCTGGAGAAGGATTTAGACCTGTACCGCACCAACCTAGAAAAGGTCGCTCAGGCGCGGTTAATGGTAGAGGAGATGACCCAAGCTGAACGCAAGAAGCGGGAACAAAGGGCCGCCCAAAGCCAAACTGCCACCTCTGGTAGCAAGAACCCTAGCAAAGATGATCAGGTGTCTGATTCCTAAGCCAGTGGTTATCGGTGGCGATCGCAATAGGTGCATTAGTTAGCACCAACTGAGCGATCGCCTTAAATTAGTTTGGGGTATTAGTTTCGTGATCCGGTTCGTAGTCTTCCGCGTAGGCTTTCAGTAAACCGCTCATTTGTCCCAATAGAGAACTATCGGATATCTGGCCTAACACTTTTTGATTTTGGGCGGCGCGGTCTAAGTTTCGTGCAATAGCCTCTTTCACTTGGCTAGAAATGAGGGCTTGTAGTTCCTCCTTAGCGCGAGACCTCTGATATTGCGCCCCCTCCTCTGTAGTAGCATACAGTGGGGGTAAGCGGTTGAGAGCATAGGCGGCAATATCCCCCACATCCAAAGACTGCTCGCTTACTTCATCAATTTGGGCCACTTGAGCGATCGCCTCACTGAGAACTAACTCTTCCATCACATTAATAAACTGCTTGCGGGGTAAAACAACCACTTCCCCCGTCAACAAAGCACCCATGAGGCGATCGAGAGCCATATACTCCTCGATGGATAATTCTGAAGCTGTATTACATATCCGCCCTACCTCTGCTTCCATAGATGGTGTCAAATAACCATCCTGTAAAGCCTGATCAACAATTTTTTCAATACTCATCGAAACTCCTGGGTCTAAAACCCCGTCCTTCTAGGACGGCTTTACAAATTAATTAACTATACGCCACGAATTGTAGGATAGAAACCGACAATCTTTACGCAGTAGCTTGATAGCCCCGTCTATTTAGGGGCTTAACATCCCGTGAGGGCAGACTTGCATAATGCAGAAATGTTCGGTAGCAAAGTGGTTTCATCGGCGAGGGGCAAAATGGACATCGAAAAAAAGTAAAGCCTTCGAGCCACCTATAGGGGCGCTTTGACTAGGCCTGTGAGAACTTTTGGTTCATTCCCGAATCTCCGTTGCGTGATTCGCCCAGAGAATAAAATTAGTTCTACACCAATCAACCACTGATTAACTCAAACTCCACAAAACTAAATTTTCTAATCACCATCAAGAGAATCATTTATTCTATACCGTCAAACCGCCAAGGGACTGGATCTACACATTGGCCGTGAACATAAAGACCCCAATGAAGGTGTGGTCCCGTAGAGGCCCCCGTTGATCCGATCGCCCCAATGGTCTGGCCTGCTGTCACCATTTGTCCTTCCTGTACATCAATTCGACTCAAGTGAAGGAAAATACTGGTAACTCCCTGACCGTGATCAATACCAATAGTGTCACCGTGGATTTCAAATCCTTGGGACTCACGCCCCACCAGAGCCACCCGACCCGCTGCTGGTGCTATCACCGGAGAACCCGTCGGAGCGGCATAATCAACCCCTCGATGATAATAGTTTTCGGCGAACTTCCCGTTATAGTATCTTCGGACTCCATAAATTGTTGTCACCTCACCGGAACTTGGACGCAAAAACGGCCCATTCCAATGTCTTTCGGGGGTAACAATTCGTTTAAATTCATCAACCCGGTCAAACTCATGGTCTGTACCTCGCCGCCCAGCGCTATCTGGTGGGAGCCAAATTGACTGGGTGGGAAAACGGCGATCGCGCAATTGCACGCTCACATTACTCTGTTGGCTACCATTGCTAATCTGAATTGATTTCGCACCCGGTTGGTCTAGGGGAGTCGTCGGAATTAAAGCGCGATAGCGATCGCCACCCAGCGCAAACAGAGGATAGTTTTTCCCTCCCATTGTCACTGTTGGTTGTGACTCCTGGCTATTGACCCCACTTATCACCACCGAAATAGTATCTCCCAACTGAGGGGAGGTAGGGCTAACTTGAACTTGAAAGGCTACCGCTGGCTTAGTTACAATCAGCAACACAGCAGCAAGTGCTAAAAACAAGCTGCTGGTCAGTCGTTTGATTTGACGGCTTTTTCCGTGAACACCAGTCATCGCGTACTCTGGTAATTGTATCATTAATCTCTGTTTCTTCTGTTAACTCATCAATTCGGACTTATTTTAACCAATCAGATAAATTTTCGAGAGTTTGAGTTTAGTGTTTCTCCGATCTCCTATGTTGTCTACTTCTGATCAAAATCTGTCTCGCCTCAGTTTAACTATTCGCGGTGCTGTTCAAGGTGTCGGGTTTCGGCCCTTTGTCTATCGACTCGCTACCCAACTGAACCTCAAAGGTTGGGTAAATAATTCCGTGGGGGGGGTTTTTATTGAAGTCGAAGGCTGTTCAGAGAGTCTTGAGCGCTTCCAACAGCGCCTGCAAATAGAAAAACCACCAATATCGCATATTCACAGTTTAGAAGCCGTTTGGCTGCCTCTGGCTGGCTATTCTCACTTTGAGATTAGAGCTTCTCAGTCAACTATTCAGGGCGCTAAATCAGCGATCGTTTTGCCAGATCTTGCCACTTGTCCCCAATGCTTACAAGATATTTTTGACCCCCATAACCGCCGTTTCCGCTATCCCTTTACCAATTGTACTAATTGCGGGCCGCGCTACAGCATTATTAAAACTCTCCCCTATGACCGGGAGAATACTACTATGGCCGCCTTCCCAATGTGTCCTAATTGCGATCGCGAATATCACCACCCTGGCGATCGCCGTTTTCATGCTCAACCTAATGCTTGTCCCGTCTGTGGTCCCATTTTAGAATTATGGAATCATCAGGGACAGGTTTTGGCTAACCGCCATCATGCCTTATTACAAGCCGCCGCCGCCATGGGTCGCGGTCAAATTGTCGCCATGAAGGGTTTGGGAGGCTTCCAGTTACTTGTAGATGCTACTAATGCCGCCGCCGTTGAACAATTGCGAGTCCGTAAGCATCGACCCCATAAACCTTTTGCTGTAATGTATCGCAGTATACAGCAAATAGCCCAGGTTTGTGATATATCCGCCGCCGAGGAACAATGGTTGCGATCGCCTCAAGCCCCCATTGTGCTATTATCAAGGCTGCCCGGTGCATCCGCTTTGGCGGATAATGTCGCTCCCGGTAATCCTAATTTGGGGGTTATGTTACCTTATACCCCCCTCCATCATTTGTTGATGGCTGAGTTAGATTTTCCCATTGTTGCCACCAGCGGTAATTTTTCCAACGAGCCTATCTGTACTGACCAGACGGAAGCCCTCCACCGTTTGGGGAAAATTGCCGATATCTTTCTGGTTCACAACCGCCCTATCGCCCGACCAGTAGATGATTCCGTCGTGCGGAGTGTTTTGGGTGAACAGATGGTTATTCGCCGCGCTAGAGGTTATGCACCCCTACCTGTGACAATTTTAGACAGAGATAGCCACCATACAACACATGATTCTATTCTATCACAGAGCATTTCTAATTGTCAATACCCATATATTTTGGCAGTAGGTGGACACTTAAAAAATACCATTGCTATTGCCGTAGAAAAACAAGTTTTTATCAGTCAATATATTGGCAATTTGCAGAGTCCACAAGCGTTTCAGGCATTTAAAGAAGCAATTAACAGCCTCAGTAATATCTATGATTTTAAGCCTGATGTGATTGCTTGTGACGCACACCCAGACTATATTTCCACTCAGTTTGCGTATCAATTAGCTGCTGATATTTGGCAACAAGAAAAACGGCAAGTTCCCGTCATTCCAGTACAACATCATTATGCTCATGTTTTGGCGGTTATGGCAGAACATCAATTATCATTTCCCGTCTTAGGAGTAGCTTGGGACGGGACTGGTTATGGATTAGATGAAACCATCTGGGGGGGAGAGTTTCTACTAATTAATAAAATCGGCTTTCAGCGAGTCGGACATTGGCGAAATTTCCCACTTCCTGGAGGTGATAAAGCCGTCTTAGAACCCCGACGATTAGGCTTAGGATTATTATATGAATTGTGGGGGGAACAGTTATGGGATTATTTGAATAAGCAGAAAATTAGCTTAGGGAATTTCCCCCAGTTAAAGTTAATTTTGCAAATGCTGAACCGGAAAGTTAATACACCTAGAACATCTAGTGTCGGGAGGTTATTTGATGCGATCGCTTTTTTGGTCGGTCATCGCGACAATATCAGTTTTGAAGGACAAGCCGCCATGGACTTAGAATTTGCGATCGGCGATGTAATTACTGATGAGCATTACCCAATTAATTTGCACCAAAGTTCAGGTAAAATCATTTTAGATTGGGAACCCATGGTCAAGCAGGTACTTAAAGATTTTAACAATCATGTTCCTGTCAGCCTGATCTCTGCTAAATTTCACAATACCTTAATAGAGGGAATCATTATGGTATCTCAAAAGTTTCCAGAGGTTCCCCTTGTCTTGACTGGAGGATGTTTTCAAAACCGATATTTATTAGAAAAGACTATCCAGCGACTAACTTCAGAAGGCATTATTCACTATTGGTCTAAACAGGTTCCCACCAATGATGGCGGGTTAGCATTAGGACAGGTCATGGCTATTATCATCAACAATCTAATTAATAATTAATAATTAATAATTAATAATTAATAATTAATAATTAATAATTAATAATTGCCGGTGGGTTATTCATTATCAATTGATAGTATATCAACGGTAAAACCAGAAGTTTTTAACTGTTGTACGATCGCCTCTTGATTTTCTACCCAGAATTGAGAGCCAAAGCGTACCAATGGTTTAGGCGAAACTTGACCATCAACAATGGCTTGAATAGGAACCCTTCCCAAGCCTTGATTACTTCGATATTCTTCCAAAATGCCTTTGAGAATTTGTAACCTTTCCAATTGGCAAATTTCTTCAGGAGTTAAACAGAGTTGAATCACTGAAGAAGCCGCCAAATTCGGCGGAAGTTGCGAGGGGGAACCTGGCTGATTATTCGGTTTAATTAACTCATCAGCAGACTTGATAGCGTCCACAATAATTTGAGTCTGATCATCCCGTTTTTCCACCTTACCCTCAACCACAACAACCGCATTTTCTTTTAACTCCTGTTGTACCGCCTCATAACTACTAGGAAACACCACAGCATCAATTTGTCCGGTCAAATCTTCTAGTAGTAGAAACGCCATGCGATCGCCTTTTTTAGTCAAATGGGGCTTAATATTAATTAAAATCACCGCCACCTTAACAGCAGCTTTTGACTTTTGTTCTGGCAGTTTATCCAAAGTCACATTATCCGGGAGTATCCCTGAGTCTAACAAAGACTTGAGAGGGTGATCCGAAACATAAAAGCCTAGTAATTCCTTCTCAAATTGCAACTTATCTTTAGGCGCATAATCATCACCTTTCGGAAAAGCAGGTTCTCCCGAAGGTGAATTACTCTCAGTAGTTGCATAATTGACCAAATCAAACAAATTCGTTTGACCAATTTCTCGATTTTTCGCCCTATCTTGCGCCCAAGGAATAACTATATTCAAATATTCAATTGATTGCTTGCGGTTAGCATGGAGACTATCAAAAGCACCCGATTTAATTAAAGATTCCAAAGCGCGACTATTAACCATTTGTAGATTAATGCGATCGCACAAATCCGCCAAACTGCGAAAAGGTCCCCCTTCCTCTCGTACAGATAGCAAATGTTCAATCGCGCCATCTCCCACATTTTTAATCGCCGACAACCCAAATACAATCCTATTTTCTATAGGCGTAAAATCCACATTAGAGCGATTAATATCAGGTGGAACTACATCAATACCCAAATGCTTACAGGATTCAATATAAGCCCTAACCTTGTCAGTATTGCCACTATTCTCCGTCAGCAAAGCCGCCATATACTCTGTCGGATAATTAGCCTTTAAGTAAGCCGTCTGATAAGTAATGTAACCGTAGGCGGTAGAATGGGATTTGTTAAAACAATATTCAGCGAACTTAACCATTTGGTCGAACAGATGTTCTGCGATATTTTGGGGGACTCCATTGCGCGTCGCACCATCAATAAAAGTTTCCCGATGCTTCTGCATTTCCGATGCTTTCTTTTTCCCCATAGCACGTCGCAGCAAGTCCGCCTGACCCAAAGAATACCCCGCCAAATCTTGAGCCATTTTCATAATTTGTTCTTGATAGACCAAAATTCCATAGGTCTCATTCAAAATAGGTTCCAAAAGTTTATGCTCATAGCGAATTGGTTCTCGTTTATGCTTACGATTAATAAACTGAGGAATTAAACCAGCGTCTAAAGGTCCGGGTCTATACAATGCCAAAATAGAAGAAATATCCTCAATACTGGAAGGCTTTAAGTCCTTCACAATCTGACGCATTCCCGAAGATTCTAGTTGAAATAAACCTTCCAAATCTCCTCTTTCCAAAATCTTATAGGTTTTCGCCACATCCTCCGGCATTTTTTTCACCGCACCTTTAGCCAGAATATCCATGGCTTTACGTTCGTCAGCGGCTAAATTATAGGGGTCAATATCTAGGTGATGATTTTGGGAAATATAGTTTAAAGTTCTTTGAATAATCGTCAAGTTTTTTAAGCCCAAAAAGTCCATTTTCAACAGACCCAGGGCTTCTATATCTTCCATAAAATATTGAGTAATGACCGACCCATCATTATTCCGTTGAAGAGGGACAATTTCATCTAAAGGCTGTTTAGAAATCACCACCCCCGCTGCGTGAACTCCAAAGGTTTTGTTAGTCCCTTCAATACGAATTGCCATGTCAACCCACTGACGCACAGCAATAGTTCCCACTTCCTCACCAGCATCATTTTTAATGGGTACAAAGTCATTATCGTATGCTTGTTTAAATTCCGGGGATGGACTTTGGTCAGAAATCATCACCTTTAATTTAGTCGGTTTACCACGAGATACCGGAATCATTTTTGCCATTTGATCCGATTTGCTATAGGGTATTCCTAACACCCTAGCAACATCTTTGAGTACCGCCTTAGAAGTCATGCGGTTAAAGGTGATAATTTGAGCAACTTTCTCTTCCCCATATTTGGAGGTAACATATTTAATCATTTCATCACGGCGGTCTATGCAGAAATCTGTATCAATATCCGGCATAGATTTTCGTTCTGGGTTCAGAAAACGCTCAAATAGTAACCCGTGATGAACCGGATCAATATTAGTAATTTGTAAGGCGTAAGCGACCAAGGAACCCGCCGCCGAACCCCTACCAGGACCGACAGGGATATGATTATCTCTAGCGTGTTTTATGTAATCCCAAACTACTAAAAAATAGGTAGCAAAACCCATTTTTTGCATCATTTTTAATTCATATTCGAGCCTTTCTCGATAGACGGGCTTGATTTCCGATCGCCCTTGAGCATTTAATCGTTTTTTCAAGCCTTCCCAGGCGATTTCTTCTAAATAAGTATCAGCGGTATGATTCGGAGGTATCGGATAATCAGGAATACGAGGTTCCCCTAAAATTCCGGTATAGGGTTCCACTTTTTCCGCCACTTCTAAGGTATTAGCGATCGCTTCTTTAATCACCTCATCTGGGAGATGATCTCGAAACAGTTGCATCATCTCTTCCGCCGATTTTAGGTACTCTGTGCCACTATAACGTAATCGGTTATCCTCAGTAATTAACTTTTGTGTATTAATACATAATAAGGCATCATGTGCTTCCACATCATTACAGGAAATAAAGTGTGAATCATTAGTCGCCACAATTTTGACTTCAAATTCCCTCGCCAGTTGCACCAAAGCCACATTAACAATGCGGTCTTCTGGGGAACCATGATCTTGAATTTCTAAATAGTAATCATCCCCAAACACCCTTTTATACCACTCAACAGTTTGGCGTGCGATATCCATGCGCCTCTGAAGAATAGCTTGGGGAACCTCACCCCCCAAACAAGCACTGGTAACAATTAAGCCTTCGTGATACTCTTCTAATAGTTCCTTATTAATACAAGGACGAGCAAAAATTCCCTTTCCTTGAAAACCTTTTAAGTGAGAAATAGTAGTTAATTTCACCAAGTTTTTATAGCCTTGGGTATTTTTAGCCAAGACCACTTGATGATATTTTTTAATTCCTCGCTGTTGAACTGTCACATCAGCATTGAGGACATACATTTCATTGCCAATAATAGGTTTAATACCCTTACTGCGGCAGATTTTAATAAGTTCGATCGCCCCATACATCACCCCATGATCCGTAAGAGCGATCGCTGGCATTCCTAATTCCACAGCGCGACTGACCAACTGTGGGAGTTGAGAAGCACCATCAAGGAGGCTGTAGTCACTGTGAATATGCAGTCCTACAAAAGACATAATTTAACTTCTCCAACCATTAATTTTAGATGTACAATCCCAGCCCAAATGTTAAGATAGTGGCGGAATTAATAACGGTTCTAATTTCCCTTCACTGTCTAACTGATAGAGGTCGTCGCAGCCGCCGATATGCTGATTATTGATAAAAATTTGGGGAACCGTGCGCCGACCGTTAGCCCGTTGTGCCATGGCTTCTCTAGCATTATTATCGCCATCTATTTGATAATCAGTATATTCAACCCCTTTCCACCACAGCAGCAGTTTGGCGCGGATACAGTAAGGACAGGTTTGCCAACTGTACACCTCAACCTTAGCCTTGAATTTACCGGGATTTCTGCCGATAATATTATTCAAAAAATCTAGCATTTTATCAACTCCTATTATTTCGCAAAAACTCAGATTAATTATAATTAATATAGTTCATGTTTTTAACTTCGGCACGCAGTCGCGAAATTAATTTTTGCTCCTTATATATTGATGTATAATAGTGCAGCATAAAAACCATATTGATTCCAAAAAACAAAGAAGTTAAAATGGTTCTAATAGCCGCCGCCAAACTCAACTCGGAAACCACCGTAAATAGAGCAAATACAATAGAACATAGACCAAAACCAGCCGCAAATGCACTGATGGTTAAAAATCGAACTTTGAGCATCATAAGTTCAAAGAATGAGAAGTTAATTTATGCTTACCAATGGTTATAACCCCAAACAACATAAGTAGGTGCTTGATCTGGATTTACACAGATTATTGCTGATTTAGTCCCCAAAGTCAAAGAATTATCCACACTCAGACCTGGGGAAGATTTAGGGAGCAGGGAACAGTTGCCCAAAGCAGGGCGCTACACCCCACGCCCCAAAAAACCCTACACCCTACTACTTCCCGGTTTCCCGACCCCAGACTGAAGCCTCCGAGACAGCAACTTATTTATTAAGTTCTCTACGCAACTCCTCAAGTTCGTTGTCAATCTCCGGATTAGAAGCCGAACTATCAGTAGGCTCAGAAGGTGATAATTGAGGCTGATTAGCAGGAGCGCCAGCCAGTTGAGCCTTCATAGCCGCCAACTCATCATCAACATCACTTCCCGCTTCCAGCTTGATGAATTGTTCTTCCAAGTCACTATCCATCAACTCAGCCGTCGCTTGAGACTTGGCTTCCTGAATCATGACTTTTTCCTCCATGCGTTCAAAAGCCGAGGTAGCACTACTGGTATTAATACCACCAAGGAGATTATTGAGCTGTTCATTAGCCTTAGCCGCCTGAGCTCTAGCCTTGAGCATATTTTTCTTAGTCTTGGCTTCGGAAATTTTACTCTCTAAGCTAACCAAGTTCCGCTTGAGAGTCTCTACCTGTTCAGTTTGCTGCCTGAGACTCATTTCCAGGGTATTAGCGGTTTCGACATAGCCCTTTTTGCGCTGGAGGGCCTCCCGCGCCAAGTTTTCATCGCCCTTTTGTAGAGCTAGTTGCGCGCGAGACTGCCATTGGTTAGCTTGGGACTGGGCTTGATTATACTGTTGTTGAGAACGTTTTTGCTGGGCGATGGTCTGAGCGACGGCTTGGCGCAACTGGATCAGATCCTCTTGCATTTCAATAACAGCTTGTTCAAGTATCTTTTCCGGGTCTTCTGCCTTATTCACCAAGTCATTCAAGTTGGCCCTTACAACTCGGCCGATACGGTCAAATAATCCCATGACGCTGTTTTTCCTTAAATGGTGTATAATTGACTTAGAATAATCAGTCTGGTTAAAGTCAGCTAGTTTAAGGGTATAGGCTAAGACCTTCCCTGACTAGAACCGATAGCTATAGTTTAACTTGTTAATCGAAAGTGTTTTAGGATCGCTGTTCAATCACATCAAATAAACCCTCATCGAGATCGTAGAATGAGAAGTTAATTTATGCTTACCAATGGTTATAACCCCAAACAACATAAGTAGGTGCTTGATTCGGATTCAACAAGATTATTGCTGATTTAGTCCCCAAAGTCAAAGAATTATCCACACTCAGACCTGGGGAAGATTTAGGGAGCAGGGAACAGTTGCCCAAAGCAGGGCGCTACACCCCACGCCCCAAAAAACCCTACACCCTACTACTTCCCGGTTTCCCGACCCCAGACTGAAGCCTCCGAGACAGCAACTTATTTATTAAGTTCTCTACGCAACTCCTCAAGTTCGTTGTCAATCTCCGGATTAGAAGCCGAACTATCAGTAGGCTCAGAAGGTGATAATTGAGGCTGATTAGCAGGAGCGCCAGCCAGTTGAGCCTTCATAGCCGCCAACTCATCATCAACATCACTTCCCGCTTCCAGCTTGATGAATTGTTCTTCCAAGTCACTATCCATCAACTCAGCCGTCGCTTGAGACTTGGCTTCCTGAATCATGACTTTTTCCTCCATGCGTTCAAAAGCCGAGGTAGCACTACTGGTATTAATACCACCAAGGAGATTATTGAGCTGTTCATTAGCCTTAGCCGCCTGAGCTCTAGCCTTGAGCATATTTTTCTTAGTCTTGGCTTCGGAAATTTTACTCTCTAAGCTAACCAAGTTCCGCTTGAGAGTCTCTACCTGTTCAGTTTGCTGCCTGAGACTCATTTCCAGGGTATTAGCGGTTTCGACATAGCCCTTTTTGCGCTGGAGGGCCTCCCGCGCCAAGTTTTCATCGCCCTTTTGTAGAGCTAGTTGCGCGCGAGACTGCCATTGGTTAGCTTGGGACTGGGCTTGATTATACTGTTGTTGAGAACGTTTTTGCTGGGCGATGGTCTGAGCGACGGCTTGGCGCAACTGGATCAGATCCTCTTGCATTTCAATAATAGCTTGTTCAAGTATCTTTTCCGGGTCTTCTGCCTTATTCACCAAGTCATTCAAGTTGGCCCTTACAACTCGGCCGATACGGTCAAATAATCCCATGGCGCTGTTTTTCCTTAAATGGTGTATAATTGACTGAGAATAATCAGTCTGGTTAAAGTCAGCTAGTTTAAGGGTATAGGCTAAGACCTTCCCTGACTAGAACCGATAGCTATAGTTTAACTTGTTAATCCAAAGTGTTTTAGGATCGCTGTTCGATCACATCAAATAAACCCTCATCGAGATCGTAACCTAACATTTGAGCCATAGACTGAAGCCGGGAGCGACTTGGTAATCCCATCTCCTGAAGCCAACGGGTAATCACAAAAATTTTCTGCATCAGGAAAATCTCCAGAGCTTCTGGATTGTATTGTATGCCTTCGCGACCGTGAAACTGGTGGGGAACTAGCATAGCGACATAACGAGCCAACTCTCCCGATCGCCAGTCTAAAACATAAGGTAGCCAGGGATATTGGCTATCAAGACAAATAAACCACAGTCGAACTTCTGGCACCTCAGACAACTCGCGGGGGTCTTGGTCATCTAGGGGATAGTCAATCTCAAAGCTGATTTCTGGTTCGGCACTTCTGAGCTTTGATTCCTGAATCAGTTGCTCAACAACCTTGTCAACAGGTGAGATATCCAGATGATTGATGCAGTGGGAGTCTAGTGTGATTCTAATGGTCATTAAGTTTAACTTGGGCCAAGCTACAATTAGCGGGTTACTTTAATTTTATCATTGCTTGACAAAGGAATCGGTATAGTTGCGGTTAGCCAAAATTGCCTGAGTATTAAGGCTAACATACAGTGCCATTAGGTGGGAAGTTACCAAGGCAACTTAACAATGATGCTCAAAGGGAATTGATCTGTTAACATCAAGTTGCCCTACAATGGTGTTTTTAACTCACCTGGGGTAAAACCAGGGGACAACTCAAGGAACCCACCCACCATGCTTAGGCTGAACCATTAGCACCAAAGGAAGATGAAGTTATGGCAACTCCCCAATTTGAACACTCTAGCCAACCTGCATTAGAAGCAAGTGCATCCAGTGATGTGGTTGTCTCTAGTGATGCGGGAATGATTGCAGAAACAAGTCAACCTATAGTTTACCCGAAAAAGCGAGGCAAAAGGCCGGGTGTCCCCAAGGGTTTTTGGGGATGGCAACTGCTTTGGTTATTTTTCCTATTAGGTTTCGGAACGACGGCAACGGGTGCATTATTATGGCTACTGACTACGCCACCCCCTCCTAATTGTGAAGAAATCTCAGCAATTTCGGCAGCAGGCGATCGCCTACATTGTGCAGACCAAAGTACAAAATCGGGTAAACTAGAGGATATTCAAGCAGCATTTGCCCTAGTTAACAGTTGGCCAGAAGACCACCCCCTGCAAAACCAGGGAAGACAGATGATGCGAGAATGGTCTCAGAGGCTGATATTCTTCGCCAATCAAAGACTAGAAGCGGGAGACTTGCAAGGAGCCTTAGATTTGGTGGCGGTGGTTCCGGCTGATAGCCCCGCCTATGAGGAAGTACAGCGAGCCATGGCAAGTTGGCAGAATTATTGGGATGAGGGTTTAAATTTAGCCAGACAAGCGGAAAACGCGATGAAATCCCAGGACTGGAATCAGGCTTTCCGCTATATTCAAGCTGTGGGTAAGCTCAATAATGTACACTGGAACACTAAGCGATTTAATGAACTACTCGATCGCCTTAGCTTAGAAAGGCAAGGAGAACAGCGCCTCAAAGAAGCTGCCAACATAGCCAAGCGTTCTACTCCCGAGAGTTTAGTTGAAGCGATAGAACTGGCTAACAAGGTTGATGAGCAACTGTTTATAGTTTCGTTAGCCAAAAAAGAAATTACCTCCTGGAGTCAGAAACTCTTAGAGTTGGCGGTATCCGCGACTGAGAAACAAGATTTTGATCAGGGGATTAAAATCGCCCGAATGGTTCCCTCGTATTCTCCGGTTCACAGGGAAGCGAAGGATATTATCTTACTAACTGAGCTGCAACAGGTGATTTCTAACCAATCCCTAGGACAGCCTCTGCTACAAATGGCCACGTTAATTGAGGGTCAAGCGGCGCTAGAAAGAATACCAAGCGATCGCCTTCTGTATCAAGAAACTAAGGCCATGGTGGATGATGCCTCCGCCAAAATTCAGGATTTAGTAGGCATACAATTAGCCAGTACCATAGCTAAAGTCAACCATCCCTGGGCTTTACAATTGGCGATAGATCAAGCCCAGATGATTGCCCCAGAGCGTCCCCGTCGCCTTCAGGCTCAAACCTTAGTAGCACATTGGCGCAATGAAGTACAACGGATACAGGATAGACCCTATATCCTCATAGCGAGAGAAGCAGCCAGAACGGAAACCGTCGATGGTTTTAGGACAGCGGTAGCCTATGCTGAAAATGTGGCACTTGGGCGACCTTTACGCATTGAAGCCCAAACTCTAATTGCCGAGTGGACAAAACGGATTCAGATTATTGAAGATCAACCCATTTTTAGCGAAGCATTAGCCCTGGCTCAAGATCATAAATTGAGTGAGGCGGTGAAAAAGGCTTCAGAAATTGGCCGAGGTCGCGCCCTATATAACGACGCTCAGGAGAAAATTGCTGCATGGGTGACAACCATTCAGACGGCGGAAGATCAGCCAATTTTGGATAGCGCCTACTCATTAGCAAGTCGGGGTAGGCTGACAGCAGCTATTAACGAAGCCTCTAAGATTGGTTCTGGTCGCGCTTTATATTTTGAGGCTCGAAATGCGATCGCTCGATGGTCAGCAGAACGCAACGCTATTTGGGCAAGTCAACGAGCAGCAGAGGAATCTTACCGCGCTCCGGCTCGTCAGTCTTACGATAACTCTAGGTCCTACGAGTCAAGTTATTCAGATAACTGGAGTTCAAACGAGCCAAGTTATTCAGATAACTGGAGTTCAAACGAGCCAAGTTACTCTAATAATTGGGATTCTTACTCGTCAGGTTACTCTGATAATTGGGGTTCAAACGAGTCAAGTTATTCTAATAATTGGGATTCTTACTCGTCAGGTTATTCTGATTATGTAGCACCCGCCCCCGCCCCCGCCTATGAACCAGCCCCAGCGCCCGCCTATGAACCAGCCCCAGCGCCGGCTATTTCTGGAGATTACAGCGCTCCCGATTCTAATTTTTTCTTGGAGTAACACAAATCACATTTTGAGAAGATTCCTCAGGTGATTTCTGGTTGTAGGTTGAGGCTCAAAAAAATGGTTCCCGATGGTGGTTGTGCTTGGGTACTGATGCCATCAGGTCAGGTATAAGTCCCTGAAACCAACGACAAAAATACTTTTATTATTTTGCTCGGACTGGATATGAGCCAATCGATTATTCAACTGCTGCTGATTGATGATGATCCTATATTTAGAATGGGAGTCAAATCAATTTGTGAGCCATTTTCTGACCTGGAAGTGATTGCAGAAGCGGTCACTCTGAGAGAGGCTTTAGCAGTGTTAGATAATTGGGTAAAGCCACCAGTCGCGCCTACATCGGGAGTGATTCCTGATACTGTGAAAGTGGCGATTTTGGAGTTGAGGATTAAAGATTTAACTGCCCAAAAAAATCAGGGTACTTTGAATCAGCAACGTTCAGCGATCGCATTTTGTCAGCAAATCCAAGCCTCTTATAAAAATATACCCCTGTTGCTATTTACCTCGGAATCAGATCCTAACTTACTAATCTCTCTCCGGGATTTAGGAGTCCAGGGTTATTGTCCCAAGGGAGTAGGATTAGAAGAACTTTTGATCGCACTGCGACAAGTAGCAGCCGGAGAACGCTATTGGGTCAGTCCTATTTCTGGGGCGGCGCTATCTTCCCAGAGAAACCCACAGCGCGCGCTCACCAGTTGGCAAAAATTTCGCTATGGTTTAGTTAAACCGGGGCTAAGGTCGATTGAACAAGCGCTACAAGAATTAACCAAAGAACTCCAGGAGGCTGAATCTATCCCTAGTGATAAGGTTATGATGCTAAACTTGCTGATTACTAGGGGTCGCTATCGGGAGTTACGCGCCGCCAGGTGGCTGGTGAGTCAGTTAATACCACCATTACCACCCCCTGTTAATAATCCTCCCTCACCCCCAGACCCCCTTAGTCAACCATCATCCCCAGGAACTAACCAACCCCCCAACCCTGGTCAATTAGCAACCACAAACGATTCTAGTTTAGTATTAGCTACTGAGACTTCTACGGTGGATGTACAGTCGCTATTATTTGATGTGACTGTGGCTAAACTGCAATCAGGTTTGGTTAATTATACTGGTATCCCCTTAGAAATAGATATACTTAAACTAACTAAAAAACAAGAGCTGATTTATACAATATTGCGTAAATCTGAGGATTTAATCAATGAATTAAGGCTGTCGGAGATACAGCCAGAACAGCTAGATAGAAAAAGTTATAGCCTGATTATAGATTTGTGGAAAGAAGCGATCGCCGATTTTTTTGGTAAGTATTATTCGCTCAATGTCAGAGATGCTCAAGTGGAAGTAGTACCGGTATTATTGAGGGATGCTCCCCTAGTGGAAAAGGAAATTCTTAATCATATTCCCCTGATTAGGGATTTACTGGCTCATTTGTTATTCGGAGAACCCCTAACCATTGATAATCAAGTTTATGCCCTAGGTAGTTGGGAAGCCACACGACGCGCCGAAGCCTTATTGCAACATTGGGTGATTCAAGTCGCTAATGGGGTAATGCAGCCTTTACTTAATCATTTTGCGGATTTGGAGGAAGTTAAACAAACATTCTATGATCGGCGGCTACTGTCAACTAGGGAAATTGAAAAATTTAGGAATAACTTGTCCTGGCGATATCGCGTGAGACGCTATATGAGTGAACCCCAGGCGATTTTTGAAAGTAGCTATACATTATTCATTTTAGGCGATCGCGGGATTGAAAAACTGACAATCTATGCCTCCCGTCGCCAAGAACTAGAACAACTTTCCGGCATTCAGTTGGCGGTGACATTGGTCTTAGAAGGTCGCGATGCGATCGCCCCTAGGGTGAGAACAGCTATATCCTTTATTGGTAGCACAGCAGTTTATCTATTAACTCAGGTGCTAGGTCGGGGTATAGGCTTGATTGGCCGCGGTATTATTCAAGGTATTGGTTCTTCCATTCAAGATAGCCAGTTTAGGAAAAAATAGTCCTCATAGTCCCGGATTCTTTGGTAGAATGAGTCTAAGGCGGTATTTATTTCCGCGCTTTAACCCGTGTGGGTATCATTCAAGGGTTCGACCTACAGAATTTTGAGATGACACAACTCCCAACTACCCTATCTGAAGCGATCGAACAAGCCAAACAAGCGGCAACTGCTGCTCTCGATGATGGCTACAAATTGATTCAAGTTGAACTGGTATTCCCAGAAATTGAACTTCAAGCTCAGTCGATCGCCTCCCAGTTTATCCCCGCCCTCGAAAAACCCGACACCCTGCTTAAAGTCTTTTTTCCCGATGCAGGGTCGGCAGCTTTGGCTCGTCGAGATTGGGGAGAAACTCCTTTCCGAGTCACCGATATAGGAACCAGTCGTTCCCCCGTAGAAACTCGCCTACAACCCGATGATGGGCAGTTTTTGGTCGTGTCTCCATCTCCTGTAGAAGTTAACCAAGTCGAAAATCTGCATAAATTGGCAGGCGATCGCTCGGTGGTTCTTCTTAATCCCCGTTTAGAAGATGTTGCTATCATAGGCATAGGATACGCGGCTCGCCAACTGCGGGAACGCTTCCTAAACATTATTGAGTCTTGCTACTATCTCAAGCCTCTCGATGGCGCGGCTTTATTTCGCTGCTATCCAGGAACTTGGGAAGTTTGGCTAGAAATTGAGGGGGAATACCAAAAAATTACCGAACAATCAACTAAACCTGTGGGTGATCAGCTAGAACAAATCTTGGCTCGTGCCACCCAGGGAGATGACCCGTCATCTGTTACACCCAACCTACCACCTGCTAAGAAAAAAGGTTTTCTGTCCGAACTGCAAAGTTTTATCAATGCTTTGAGTAGATAAGCCACCTTTCACTCAGGGCAATTCATTGAGACATAAAGAAAGAAAATGTCTAAGCGGCGGATTGTTATTGGTGATATACACGGCCACTATAAAGGAATGATGGCCCTTCTTGACAAGGTGGCTCCCAATAGTGATGATGAGGTCTACTTTCTTGGGGATCTCATCGATCGCGGCCCGAAAAGCGCTCAGGTGGTTGAATTTGTCAAAAATAGCCCCTATAAGTGCTTAATGGGTAACCATGAACAACTCATGTTGGAAGCCCTCCCGGAAGTAGGTAGAAATCAACAGGCTTGGCAGGCTTGGCTTTATAGTGGTGGTCAAACTACTGTGGCTTCCTATCAAGAGGCGGAAATTATCCCTCGCGACCATCTGCATTGGATGCGATCGCTGCCCCTATTTCTCGACCTCGGAGATACTTGGCTGGTTCATGCCGGAGTTAACCCCAGGCGACCAATTGAACAGCAAACTGCTTCCGATTTTTGCTGGATTCGTAAAGAGTTCCATTCTATCCCAAAACCCTATTTTGACAAAAAACAGATTATTATCGGTCACACGATCACTTTTACTTTTGATGGGGTGGAACCAGGAAATCTTGTCCAAGGACAAGGTTGGTTGGGTATAGATACAGGGGTTTATCATGCTAAGAGTGGTTGGCTAACAGCCCTGGAACTTGATACTAATACGGTGTATCAGGTGAATGCACTCTATTCTAAGTTTCGTGTCCTACCCCTAGAAGAAATTGTCACTACCCTCAAGCGACCCTCTATTTTTGATAGGTTGCGTTATGTAAGCCCTCAAGCACATTAATTTACTTCCCTGTTGACGGCGGCGGGATGATTTTTGTTAGCCAAGTCTCGATTCCTCTTTTAGTGGGTTTTCCTGATGCGGTAAATCCCCAAATATCCCGCTTATGTTGGGGACCATAACTAATATGAATGGGGCGATCGCATCCATAAAAATATAAAGAGTCGAAGGGTAAATGATGATCTATAATCCAATCAACCAGTTGGTTACTTTCCAGATTTATGATCATAAAATCACAGGAAGCCCCTAATCGAGAACAGTAATATTTGCCTTTTTGGTTAAGTTCATGGGCTAGATGTTGGTCTAGGTTAGGGGCAACCCTACCGTTTTTGATTCCGGTGTGGTCATCTTTTTTTTCTAGGTATCTTTTCAGGTCCTTAGAACAAAATCCATAGGTTAACTGAAAGCGATCGCGCCCAAATTCATCAATAATTGGGTCGAGAATTGCTTGATTTAAGTCCTTGATCGCCTCGATACTTTCTGGCTGTTGTGGGTAAGGATTAATGCGATCGCTATATTTAGCATAAGTTTTTGTACAAGTACAAAACTCTTCTAAAAACAGATATTTCCCCAGTTTAATATTATCCATAAATCATGCCCCTAAACCTATCCTCCCTTTCCCAGAGAGCAGCTATATTAACCTGAACGCCCCCTAATTATTAATTATTAATTATTAATTATTAATTAAATAGATCGCCTATTTCCCCAGTTTAATATTATCCATAAATCATGCCCCTAAACCTATCCTCCCTTTCCCAGAGAGCAGCTATATTAACC
>NZ_JBIMLI010000061.1:0-7156 GCF_051859755.1 Limnospira sp. | reverse complement strand
ACCTGAACGCCCCCTAATTATTAATTATTAATTATTAATTATTAATTAAATAGGAGGCTGGTTGATTAATCTTCTGGTTAGCAGAGGTAATTAACAGCCCAACCCCCCTACATTATCTTCCCCATTATCGATTGTGTAAGGCGCGAGCTACCGCCTGACAGGCTTGATTAACTTCCGCCTCCGTCACAATTAAAGGAGGTACAAATCGCACAACTTTCGGACCTGCTGGCACTAATAAAACCCCTTGTGCGATCGCCGCATTAACCAGATCAATAGAAGTCAATTCCACATCTGATTTTAATTCCATCCCATTAATTAAACCCCAACCGCGAACCTCAGCAATTAAATCAGGATACTCAGAAGCGATCGCCTGTAGGCTGTTTCTGAGCTGTTCTCCCCGCTGTTGTACATTGCTAAGGATATTTTCCCTTTCCAGAGTTTGACACACCGCCAAAGCCACACCACAGGCGAACGGATTACCACCAAAGGTACTCGCATGGTTTCCCGGTTCAAACACATCACAGAAAGACTTACACATCAGCGCACCGATAGGAATACCCCCACCGAGTCCCTTAGCGGAAGTAAAAATATCCGGTTCTATACCCAGATTTTCATATCCCCACCAGCGACCAGTGCGACCCATTCCCACCTGTACCTCATCGAGAATCAGCAAAATTCCCTTTTCATCGCAAATCTGGCGAATTTTTTGGAAGTAGGCCACATCTCCCGGACGCACTCCCCCTTCACCCTGTAGGGCTTCTAAAAGGATAGCCGCCACCCGGCGACCGTTTTGGTCAACTTCTGCGATCGCATTTTCCAAAGCCGGAAGGTCATTATAGGGAGTATAGACAAAACCTGGAACCAGGGGACTAAATCCCTTTTGATATTTAGGTTGTCCAGTCGCCGTAATTGTAGCCAGAGTGCGACCATGAAAACTAGCGTGGGCGGTAATAATTACCGGATCTTCAATATTAAGGCGATCGTGGGCATATTTACGCGCTAGTTTAATCGCCCCCTCGTTGGCTTCTGCGCCAGAGTTACAGAAAAAAACCCGGTCGCCTGCGGAATGCTCAGTTAACCAAGCTGCCAACTCTCCCTGTTCCGGGATATAGTAGAGATTCGAGACATGATGCAGCTTTTGGATTTGCTCCGTTACCGCTTCTATTAACTTGGGGTGCGCGTGTCCGAGGGTACAGGTAGCAATTCCCGCCACAAAATCCAGATATTCTTTCCCCTCTGTATCCCACACCTTACAGCCAGAACCTTTTTCCAGGGCGATAGGAAACCGCCCATAAGTGTTCATAACATTCGCGTTAAAGCGATCGATACTGAACTGTTCAGCCCCCGTTCCTAGACCGTCATCTCTGATTAAAGTTTCTGGACTCACAAATCGCTCCTTCAGTCTTTATAATGCTGATATTGTTAACCATCATATATCAGCCTTTATGGGGGCGCGTCACCGATTCCCCATATCCACTGAAACCCTTTGGGGTTTACCAACCCGCTGATTTTGCTGAACCCTAGCAATGGCTAAACTTGAGTTAAACTATCAAAATCAGTAGTAATGAGTGAGTTTATGCGATCGCGATTCTTTCCAGTTATCTTGGCTTCTGTGATTATCGGCTTCCTCAGTTGGCTGTGGACCCCCCCCGCCTGGGCAATGATTCAGATCGAATTATTTGATATCGGTTATCAAGACTGTCCGGCAGAGTTATCAGAAGGTATGGTTTCTAGTGGTTCTATCCAAGAGGCAGACTGTTTTATTGTTACCGGAAAAGCTAACAATACCTCTGGTAAAACCGTTGTCGATGCCGATATCTTCGGGCGGATCTATGATGCTAAC
This sequence comes from Limnospira sp., assembly GCF_051859755.1. Taxonomy (NCBI): domain Bacteria; kingdom Bacillati; phylum Cyanobacteriota; class Cyanophyceae; order Oscillatoriales; family Sirenicapillariaceae; genus Limnospira; species Limnospira sp. The sequence goes on along the minus strand of NZ_JBIMLI010000061.1, from coordinate 5,313 downwards.
GATAATCGGGTAATGCAAAACCGCACCCGCCTCGGTAGTATTGATGTTGTCCCTCCAGGTATTAGCGATTTTGAAATCCGAATTTCTATAGCCTCTAATCTGGAAAAGCCCTTTAAGTTTAAGCAATTTAAGGCTTCTGGCTTTACGGGTCGTATCGGCCGATAATTACCAGTTATCACGATATGGCAGTTAATTTCATTCTATCGGCTGCCTGAAACTCGGTCAAATTATGAGTAAATATACCCCAGGCGATCGCCAATTGGGTCCATGGTTAGATCGCACAATGAAACAGATATTTAAAGCCCCCGACATCATTAAAGCGGCTAACTATCAAACCTGGCAACATAGTTTTATGCGTCAGCGCCTGGGTTTGGGACTATGGCTGGCTTTGATAGTCTATTTGACCTTTTCCCTATCTCAAATCAAGAATTGGCTATTCTATCCCCAAGATTTTCGCCTAGATTGGTTAATTACTCAGGTATGTGTACAATTGGGGGTATTGGTAGGGTTAGTGTTATTACGAACGGCGATCGGTCGCCAATACCCAGGTTTGATTTTTCTGCTATTATCCTGGATGGTCACACTCAGCCCCCAAATTCGGGCAACATTTTTGGGCATATCTCAACCCGCGATTATTGAGTGGCCCCTCATGTTCTTTTCCCAAGCTACCCTGCTTCCTATCTGCTGGTGGTTACATCTCATTTCTCAATTGGGGGTATTACTTTATTATTTTGGCACTCAAATTATCCTAGATCTTCCAGTCCGGTTACCTGTGGATTGGATGACTCAGGATTTTCTGGTGTTATACTTTTTTTGGATCTGTGTTATTTGCAATTTGTCGGTTTATTTATATGACCGTCTCGCCCATTCTGAGTTTAACTCCCGTAAAGCCTTAGTTACTGCCTACGAACAGGTTAAACAAGAACAGGAAAATTCCGAAAAACTGCTACTTAATATTCTACCATATCCTATCGCCGAACGCCTTAAACAAGACCCTAAAACTATTGCTGATGATTTTACCGATGCGGGGGTGCTTTTTGCTGATATTGTCGGTTTTACCGAGATTTCAACCAGGTTTAGTCCCACGGATTTGGTGCAGTTGCTAAATGGTATTTTTTCCAGATTTGATGGGTTAGCAGAACAACACGGTTTGGAGAAAATTAAGACTATTGGGGATGCTTATATGGTGGTTTCTGGGTTGCCTTTACCTAGAGACAATTATGCGGAAGCGATCGCTGATATGGCTCTGGATATGCAGCGGACTCTCCGGGAGTTCAACCGACAACATCAACAGGGTTTTAAAATCCGTATTGGTATTGCTACCGGTCCCGTTATTGCGGGGGTAATTGGCTTGAAAAAGTTTATTTATGACCTGTGGGGAGATACCGTTAATATTGCTTCCCGAATGGAGTCCCATGGTATCGCTGATGAAATTCAGGTGACAGAAGAAACATATATGGCACTTTGCGATCGCTATATCTTTGAAAAGCGCGGCACAATTCCCATTAAAGGCAAGGGTGAAATGACCACTTATTTACTCAAAGGAAAACGCGAGTAAACCAGGGGTAAAATTGGCTTTCTTCCCCACTTTGTCGCGATTAATTAAACTTTAATACCTAGTTCTTATAGGTAATAAAATCACCCCGAACCCAACCACGAGCCTTAGACGCTGGAAACTCCACATAATACCACCTATAGCCACCAACTACCCTTTCATTAATCACATCAACATAGTCTCCCGCATAACCATAATGAGCTATAGAATAGTTAGTTCCAGGTCCTGAACGAATGTTAATTTGAGACCCCGGATCCCTCGCAAATAAACGCGCCGGATAAGCCCAAGCCGGAACTACAGCGGCAGCTATCATAACCATAGATAGACCAGCAGACAGCAACAGTTTCTTGGCACTCATTGATTGACTCCAGAATTAATTAGGTCAAATATTCAGCCAGCAATGGTTTAACTAATTAAGCAATTGTTCTAGCTTAGTCCTATTATCATCCACCAATTAACCAGCGTCATCAGTGTAATTGCTTACCTTTGAACAATCCTGGCTTGGTGTTGGGTTTCACCCAACCTACTGTGTTGGGTTTCAACCAACCTACTTTTCTGGGTTTCACCTAACCTACTGTGTTGGGTTTCACCCAACCTACTTTTCTGCGTTTCAACCAAGTTACTCTGTTGGGTTTCACCCAACCTACTTTTCTGGGTTTCAACCAACCTACTCTGTTGGGTTTCACCCAACCTACTTTTCTGCGTTTCAACCAAGTTACTATGGGGGTGAGATTAATACTTGATGTTGCGTTGACATCTAGTTTCACCCCCACCCTCAATTGTATCAGGGTTGTTAAATTACGTCCTTGCGTTTTTGCACGACTAATAACAAGCCAAACATCACCGCAATTAAACCTATCAAAATCCCCCAATATTTGCCGACATTCACATTAAACATGGAACCATAGTCCTGGAAAAAACGCTTAATGGTTCCTTCCGCTTCGCCTAAAGCACCCTCATATTTACCTCGCCATTCTCCATACTCATCCTGCCATTGTTGAATAGCTCTCTGGTACTCATTAACTCGGTCTTGATAGGCTTCTAAATCGGCTTGATATTGATCCATCTCATCCTCATAGTCCAGTTGCGCCTGAAAAGATGGGTTATCAGGTCTAGTAGGTTGTTGGGGAGGGTCGCCAGGAGATTCAGGACGGACGGGTTCTGGCTGGTCAACAGCGGGATTATACTTAGCTAAAATACCGGGAAAACTGCATTGACTAAATAGGCTAGTTCCTAAACAAATACAGTCCTGTTTTTGGGCATCAGTTAAGGCATCGCGTTCATCCTCATCTAACTGCCAACAGGGGTCTTCAGCTACATCTCGACCTACTCCAGTGATAGTAACAAAGGATTCAAACGGCCATTTGGTGAGGGTGAGATGATTAATAATGAGTCCTGGTAATCCCAAGGTGTTAATAGGTAGCATTCCTCCGCCAAAAGTAATTTGAGGAACCAAAAATATAATGGTCAATAAAGGGGCGATATTCTGATTAGGAGAAATAGCGGAAACCAATAATCCCATTACCATTCCTGCCATGGTAGCCAAAACTAAGGTTATGTACAAGGAACCATAAACGGAAAGGTCACCGGGAATCTGAACAGCTATCAGTTTAAACAATAGGAAAATTGCAGCTTGATATAAGGCGAATACTGAAGCTATACAAACCTTGGAAAGAATATAGGGAAGAATTTGTAAACCAATAGTCCTTTCCCGGCGGTAGATATCGGCTTCTTTGACAATATCGCGCATGGTGGCGATACTACCGACCATGACGGCGACTAAGGCGGTAACAAATAGCATGGTAATGACCTGCCCAAAATCGCCTTTGGTATCGTCAAACATATAGCGATTCCAGGTAAACCAGTCAAGTATACCGAGAATAGGCGCGATCGCTAACATTAAGATTAAACTAGCCCGATCGCGCCTTAAAATTGACCAATTCCGATTCGATAAAATCAGAAACTGTCGCCAAGCGGAAACCCGTTTAATTGTCGCGCCGGGAACCTGTTGCGATCGCCTATTACCATTAGTTTCAGCCTGAACATTGCTGAGAGTATTTTGGCGTTTAACCACAAACCTTTGGTATTGGGAAGAGTTGAGATAATCCTGCTGCCAATCTTCAGGCGATCGCTCCCTTTCCACCTTATGATAAATTTGATTAAAGCGCTCAACCCCAAAATATTCCTGGGCTTCTTGAGGAGGGCCGAAATAAGCAATCCGACCCCCCGCACCTAAAAAGACTACTAAATCACACAGCATCACATTATCGGTAGCATGGGTAATCAAAATCACCGTCCTACCTTGGTCTGCCAGATTTCGCAGCAGATTCATAATATCAGCTTCTGTACCCGGATCTAAGCCAGAGGTTGCCTCATCCAAAAAGAATAAACTAGGCTTAGTCAACAATTCCACCCCAATAGATACCCGCTTGAGTTGACCGCCACTGAGGGCTTTAATCGGAACATCTTGACGGTGAGATAATCCCAAATCCTGGAGAACCTCATCAACCCGTTTCTGTCTTTCTGCTACAGTGGTATCAGCAGGCATTCGTAATTGGGCTGCATAATCCAAAGCCTGAGTCACAGTTAACTCAGTATGGACAATATCCTTTTGGGGAACATAACCAATTTCGGTGCGGTAGGCGTTATAGTTTTTGTACAAGTCAACCCCATTGACTAATACATGACCCCCCGTAGCTGGACGAAAGCCGTTTAGGGCATCAAGAAGGGTAGATTTACCGCCGCCACTAACCCCAGCCACTACCACAAATTCCCGCGCCTGTATCGATAGGGAAATATCATTGAGTAGGTTAACTTCTTTGGAAACCTGTTTATTTAAGCCTACCGCATCGAGGCGCAGATTACCTTCTTCGTTGACCTGTACTAGGGTCTCATCAATGTTTAAGGTGAACCGACAAGGACCGATGCGAATATTATCTCCCACCGCCAGGGAGCGATCGCCTGTAATTACTTTACCATTGACAAAGGTTCCATTGGTAGAGTTTAGGTCTGTTAACACAAAAGACCCGTTTTTCCGGGCAATTTGGGCATGGTGGCGAGACACGGAGGGATGATTAATGACTGTATGATTACTCCCATCGCGACCAATAGTAATTAGATCTTTTCCCCGTAACTCTAGGGTAAAACTTAGTACCGTGCCACTGCTCTGCCCTATAGTGTTATCAATCACTGTTTTTTCTGATCTGGCTGGGGCGGCGGCTTGGGTTGGGGCTACAGCCAGGGAACTAAAGCAAAAGGTTAGTTTAGTATCGCCTATTTGGATGGTGTCATTATTGGCTAAGGGTTGTGGCGTTTTGGGGGGAATTGTATCTGCGTTTAGCAGTGTGCCAATGGTACTGCCTAAATCCACAATTACATAGCGATCGCCTTCTAGTTTAATCTCGGCGTGATGCCGCGAAACACTCATATCTGTTAATACTACGGTGTTATCGGGGGCGCGACCAATGGAAGCTACCCCATTATCAATGAGTATTTCCGAAACAGATGTGCTGCTGTGAATTTTGAGTTGGGCATTGGTTGATGGTAAACTCATGCAATATCTCCATTAGCTGGGAAACTGACTAGCTGTTGTTGACTACCAGCTAATCTAAACGCATACCTTCCCTCAAACCTTAGCACAATCACAGTTCTCCAGCTCAAGCGCCCGGTCTTCTGGATTAGTAGACTGATACATTTACGCGACATTTATCCGGCTATTGCCTGACAATGCGACGATAGCACTATTACCCGTTAAGGTA
>NZ_JBIMLI010000060.1:0-27868 GCF_051859755.1 Limnospira sp. | reverse complement strand
TAAATTTCAGCGGACACCATAAATCAGCCCTCTCTCACCCATCATTATTAATTATTAATTATTAATTATTAATTATTAATTATTAATTATTAATTGTCAAGACTAAATTTCAGCGGACACCATAAATCAGCCCTCTCTCACCCATCATTATTAATTATTAATTATTAATTATTAATTATTTTGAACTGCCTTTGGTTGAATTTATGATTGAGGTTAACAGCCTTAACAGTTCCAGGCAATCTTGATTGATGGAGTGGAAGCCATGGAAGTCTATGTAACCGCCTCTGTATATTAATTCTAGCCAATATTGGGTTTCGTTGGCTTCTTTGAGGGCGATCGCCAATTTATGAGCAAAATCGGCACGACTTTCGCCATATTCTGCTTCCCGAACTAATGCCCCAATTGCCGTACCACTCCGCAAAACTTGTTTAGAGAGGACATACTCGTGTTTTTCTGTGGTAAGATATTGGTATAATTTGACAATTCTCAGTGCAAAAACAAATGACTTATCCTTAACAACATTCTCACTCATAATTATTAATTCGTGAATTAGCAAATCGGCAAATCAGCAAATCGGTTAATTATTAATTATTAATTATTAATTATTAATTGTTAATTGTTAATTTTTTTAAGAAGTCTTCGACTAGATAAGACCGCCAACCGGCGGCGATAAAGGCTTCGTTGTCTTCGGGGGTGAGGGTGACCACGGTTTTGGTCTCCTCCCAGGCGAGTTCCCCGATCGCTTTGACGCTACCACGATCGCTTAATAGTTCATATCCCGCTTGGGGGAGGGGCCAGTTTTCCTGACTCATGCGATCAATGGCGGGAAAAAGACTTTCTTCGATCACTAATTCCCTTAACTCCTCCCAACGGGGGTCAGTGTTTTCTAGGGGAGACTGGACTATAGACCCTGGAGTAGCTAGGGATATCTCTGGGGCGGCGTTGGTCGTAATGGCGTAAAAATGGGGGAGGAATTGGTATAAATTCAGCGATCGCAATGCTTCCCGCCAACTTCCGGGGTCTTCCTGTTGGTCGTCTAACTCTAAGCAGACGAGGCTACCTGTCGCGTTTTTTTCGTGGTTACGCTTCAGGTCTACTAGCGTAAAAATCTGTAATGACTCCGAAATACATACCTCCCCAATGACGTATGTGGGCGGAACTTCCCAAAGGGCGATCGCTTCTGGAGATAGGCGAGTTTCCATCCTCCCTAGAAATTCTGGTGACTTATTATTGGCGGGACTCCCTTGGGCTAGAGTTCGCAATAACGCCCACCTTTGCCAATTTTGCGCCTGGGGTTGGTCTAAATAACTCATTAGCCATGCAAAACTATCCTGGCTTTCCAGGAGTTGCATTCCCTCGCAGTCATATCGCTTATAAAATGAGCCCCCGCATTTCCGGAATTTATCGTTATTTAAGTCCTGACGGAAACTGTCCGGCGGCGGGTTTGTGGTGCGGTGGCTGCGGTTAACCTGTTTCATCACATCATCCCACGTTAACGACCAACACCAAAATCGACCACTACGGACGATCGCCTGACGTTGTTGGAAGTCTTCCTTAATGCGATCGCGATGATATTCCCAACCGTCTGTAAATACCACCACTGGTAAACTCTCCACCCGACTCGAAGCCGGACGCATGATAAAATCCGCCCGACAGGGAATGGTTACACCATCTTTTTCGTCCAGCGTTACTTGAGTTTCCACAATCCAAGCACTATTTTTTAGTTTGATAAAATAGGCTGTTTTACCATCAATAATCTCTGGTTTCAGCACTAAATCAGTTCGCATTGATAGCGCCTTGATAAAGTTCCTCTCTAGTTCACTCTCTAAATTGCTATTAACTCGAATCGCTGATAAACCTTCCGAATGGTCTTTTAATTCACTCCAATGATTCAGTAATTTTCCCAGTAAACTCTCCGCCTTTTTGCGGCTGGTATAGTCTTTATAAAAACTATTCCGATAAGCAAAAATACATTGATAGCACCCGTCTTGATGCCTTTCTTTGCAACTACAGGTTCTCATCTTTTCCAAGGCTTGCAGAAATACCTCTTGTAATTCCTGCGGCTGGCGAATTAATTGCCGCAGATATCCCGTCCCTCCCGGTATGCTATCGAACAGATATAAAAACGATTTGCGGAGGTTGCTTTCCGGTTGCGGTTCTTCGCTAATGGTCGTGCGGAGGTGGTCTACTTTCCCCCGAAACTTCTCTTTTAAGCCTAATTGGAGCGCTGCAATAAACGAGTGCAAACCTTCCGGAGTCCAGAAACTTTCATCCGGCATTAAAAACCGGATTGATTCTGATTCAAATTCCCGGTAAAGATACAGCACCTCGATAGTTTTTACCTGGTCGGGTTTGTCCCGCCACTGACAGCTAATCGCGTGATTTTGGGTGTGGTCCTTATTCCTATCTATTACTTTACCACAACTGCGGCAAACTGTAAACCCTTTTGTCGTAAATTTTTTACCCGCAATTTCCACCGTTTCCCCCGTGGACAAAGACTCGCCTAGGTTGATTTCGCGGAACTTCGTGCGGGAAATATACTCGAACCCAAAGGGAAACTCTGGGTGATTAATCAAAAAAGTTTGTTCGCGAAATTCCGGCAAAAAATCCACTAATAACTGTTTCTCGAAAAATTCGATTTTGCGGTCTTCACTATCATCAGTTAGGCGACTTGTCTGGTCGGCAGTAGTTGCCATAACTTGCCGTAACCGCAGCATAGTCCGCAACCTGCCTTTATCACTCCATAGGGTATCATTACATCGCGGGCAGGTTTTTTGATGGGCTTCTGGTTGAAAACTCTCCGTTGCATAACTACAACTTCGACAAATTCGCCACTCTTGCGGCTCCGATAATTTGAGGTCTATTTGGTCAACCTTTACTCGTCTTCCTTCCGCATAGAAAACCCCGCTGGGTACTAATTCTCTAATCGCCACCTGGCTGGGGCGTTCATAGGTCATGGTTAGCACCTCATAACGCTTACCATTCGCCCCTTGTTTTGGCCGCAGTTTCCGCAAAACCATTGACCGTAAAGTTACTCCCGCTTCCGGGAAAGCATAGTTGGGGAGCAGTCCCTCGTCCGTCAGAAAGTTAAAGATATTTTTGTTGTTGATATCTCGGATAATTTCCCGGAGTCCCTCTTTTTCTTGTTCCATTTCTGCCAGCTTGTCCGGGTCTTGCAGGTGGGTGGGTTCCCCTTTTTGGGCTTTGATTTTTTTGGTGAGGTTGACGATCGCATTATTAAAACGATGTCGTTCTTTTTTCATGCCTTCTAGGCGGTTCAAAATGCGCCAGCCTAGTCCGCCGATTTCCCCTTGTCCCTGGTGCATGAACTCCTCAATTTGGGCTTGAGTTTCTGGCGTAATGGTATCCGCGAATAAATCTATAAATTCCCTCAGTAATTCCCCTTGCTGGCTGTCAATGAACCTTAGCCAATTGTAAGGAAATCGATTTTGGGCTTGATTTTGCAGATGGTTTAGGATATCATTAAGTTGGGGAGAGAATCCTTCCGAGTCTAACCCACTTGCCACCCAATTATCTAGGCAAAACGCCGTCAGTTGTCTCTCTAAAATCGCCGCCGCGTTTAGATAGCATCCCGAAGCCTCTATCCCCCCTTCTAGCATTTGGGCGGGGTCGCTGTAGAAGAATAAATCGTGAGGTTTGGCGTTGGCAATTACTCCCACTAACGCATTACCGTCTCGTCGTCCCGCGCGACCAATTCGCTGCTGGTAGTTGGCAACGTTGGGGGGGAGAGAACACAGGAAAACACTGGAGAGGTCGCCAATATTAATCCCCATTTCTAACGTCGAAGTCGCCGAAATTAAGTTAGGATCACAATAGCGATCGCTCTGGATAAAACGGTGTTCTAAACGTTCGCGGGTAGTGCGGCTTAAAAGTCCCGTATGTTCCGCCGCCACAATGCGACGAACTTCTCCCTGTTGATACATTTGGCGATAGTAGACTAAACCGGGGCGTTGGTCGTCTTCGTGGTAATGTCCCTGACAGCCTAAGCTGCGACAAGTGTCCGGTAAGTGGGAAGAAGTCCGAGAATGGGTGATTTGATGATAACAGCGATCGCAAGTAAGAACCTTTCCCCCTGGGTTAATTATAATCGCAGCCATGGGGATACCCCAAGCGCGACCTTGACCGCAAAAATGAGACTCTAGCAACTTCGCCCCCACCAAAGTCTCTAGGGTGAAGTGTAATATATCAATCAGTTGTTCCTTCAGTAGCAGCGTGTGGGGAGCAAATACTCGCATAGTCCAATCTTCGCACCAACTGTCTCTGTTTTTCCCAGAGATCACCCTTTCAAACTGCTTAGTTTTCGCCGCCGCATTTACCAGAAATTTCGGCGCGGGGACAGAAGGACCCACCCCTGGCATATAAACTAATTTAGACAAAAGATATGTTTCGCCGCCACTGCTGATATAATTGCCTTGGGTGACAGGTTGCACAATCCCTCCCCGGTGGCGGAGATGATGCAATAAACCCACGATTAACTCCCTTACCCGGTCCTCACTCACTGTCCGCAGCGCTTCTATTTCATTACTCAGCTTTTGGTGTAGCGTCTTAGTCGCAGCCGTCAGGAATTGGGGGTTAAAGCTGACACTAGCGACCCCGCTGCGTTCCAAAGACGGACCGATCGCCCCTCGGTGTCCGAATTGCGTCACAATTTCCCACACCAGGCGCTTTTCGACTAACTCCAGTAAGTCCGGTAAAGCCGTGTGGGGGTCTAATTTAGACCGATCGCCATTTAGGAAGTCGTCCCACTCCCGCAACCATTGCAGGTCTGTCGGTAGGAAAGTCGCGATATAATTTTCTGGGATGGGGATTTTTTCCCGCCAATAGTCCGCAAAGCGATCGCATAATTCCTGCAAAGTCAGGGGATGTTGAGATTCTCGCACTAATTGGAAAATTGACGTGCGTAATGTGCTACGATAGGTGCGGGCGTTGTAAAATCCAGCCCTGTGAGCAGCATCTTGTACCGAGTCCGAAAAGGTGAGTAGTTTCTTGTCCTGATTGAACGGTGTCGTGTACAAGATGCCAATACTAGCGCTCGTCAGGCTGGCTGCTTGTGCGCCCAAAATTGATAAGCCGTTCGAGTTGCCACAGAAAGGGCAGTCATGGTTAGATATTAACTGTTCCTGTCCGTTTCGGGTTACTGTTTGCGTCACCTCCGGGACTAACACCCGGATTAAATTATCCGCGTTGTTTTCCTTATGACAACCCTTACAGAATTCCACCGAAGTTGGGTTAACCGTGAGACAGTGACGACAGAGGAGTTGAGTTTCCTCGTGAGACTCGTCGCAGGGAAACAGGAAGGACACTAACGGCTTCTGGCTGAAAAACGCTTGATAGAAGCCACGCAGGTCGTTGGGGATAAGTTTATTATTAATCGTGGAATGGCGCACACCACCCCAACCCGTCGCCCCACAGTCGCGACAGTGCATGACCGGTAAGGTTTTCTGATTTTGGCGTAACTCTGGGGTGAGGTCGTCCGAGAAAGCAAGTTCCGGCTGCGACTCCACAGAAGCCACCATACGCTTGAGTTCCCGAAACCAGACCTGTACCCGTAATGTCACCCAAGGGGCTATGATTATTGTACCATTGGGGTTGTCAATTTGGCAACGTGCCGCGCTAATTAACGCGAAAATGCTATCCAGGAGAAGATAGCAATATTCTGGGTGTTGTTTGACCGGGAAGTGGAGACGGCTACCAATGCGATCGAGAATTTCCTCGTAGGTGCAGGATTTTTCCTTTAAAACCCTGATTAAATTATGGATAATTGGGAGGCTTTTTAGTTCCTTCCCTAATTCTACCCGCCACTGGTCGTCTATGGGTTTATTAATAAAAGTATCCGTTTCTGTAGTCGGGTTTAACCAAAGTTGCGCTTGAGTTTGTAGATAGTTTTCCGGGTCGGTGTAGTTGTCCGGTTGCAGTTTTTCCCAGTCCTCTAACCTCGGTAGGGGGAGGACGTTTAATAAAGCATTCCCCAAAAATTCCCCATCACTTAGGCGGTCTTCTTCAATTAAAGCCGCCGCCTCAAACTCTTCTTTAAAGATAGTTTTACTATAGGCTAAGATTTCCGTTTTATCACTTTTGTTCCCCAAAGTCGCCGAAGTTCCCACACAAGCCAAATGTCCTGGGGGAGTTTGGAGGCGGTGTTTTAGGCGACGCAACAAACAAGCCAAGTCCGTCCCCTGTGCGCCATCAAAAGTATGGAATTCATCAACTACCAAATAGCGCAAAGTTTCCGGTTCATTATTTGTCCATAAAGATTGAAGGTCTGGTCGAATTAGCAGATAGTCCAACATTTTATAGTTAGTCAGCAGGATATCTGGGGGAGACTTTCGCAACATCTCTTTATCAGTAATCACCTTTTCTGGGGTCATCACCCGCGTAGGTTTTTCGTCTTTTTCCCCTACATATAACCCAGCCGTAACCTGACCTTTTAGCGACGGAGTTTGCTCAATTATTTGGGCGATACGTTTACTTTGGTCCGTCGCTAAAGCGTTCATAGGATAAATTAAAATCGCTTTTATCCCCGGTTTATTCCCCTGTTGGCGACAATGTTCTAGGAGGGGAATTAAGAAACATTCCGTTTTCCCCGAACCCGTCCCCGTGGCGATTATAGTTGACTGATAGTTAGGGGGACTGAGGCGATTAAAAGCGCGTTCTTGGTGCAAAAACGGGATAAAACCCAGGGGAATTTCCGGGAAATAGTCCCCGCCAATTGTACCCTGTCGAAACGGTAAACCCACCGAAACATAAGGTCCGCGATAGAGGTTATTAGCCGTTTTCAGGAATCGTTCAATCAACCCATTAAACCCTGGCGTTGTCGGTCGAAAGGTGGTTATCAAATAGTCAGAAACACAGTTCCTAATTTGGGCAGCTACAACTGAAGGAAACATCTCTCTTCTCTTAATTAATAATTAATAATTAACAATTAACAATTGGGGGATAAGAAACCCGGTTTCTCGGCTTCTCGAAAAAGAAACCCGGTTTCTCAAAGAAACCCGGTTTCTCGGCTTCTCGAAAAAGAAACCCGGTTTCCGGGTGGTCTTAATTAATAACCAATAATTAACAATTGGGGGGAAGAAACCGGGTTTATCGGCTCCTGGGGGGATAAGAAACCCCGTTTCTCCAAGGACGAAAAAGAAACCCGGTTTCTCAAAGAAACCCGGTTTATAGGCTGCTGGAGTAAGAAAGGAGGTTTCCGGGGTGGCTGGTGGAGGGATAAAGAAACCCCGTTTCTCAAAGAAACCCGGTTTATAGGCTGCTGGAGTAAGAAAGGAGGTTTCCGGGGTGGCTGGTGGGGGGGTAAAGAAACCCGGTTTCTCAAAGAAACCCGGTTTATAGGCTGCTGGAGTAAGAAAGGAGGTTTCCGGGGTGGCTGGTGGAGGGATAAAGAAACCCCGTTTCTCAAAGAAACCCGGTTTATAGGCTGCTGGAATAAAGGGTCTTTGACAATTTGCCGATAGTGTGTTATGGTGTCCATAATCGAATCTCCTCTAAATCAATTATTAATTGTTAATTGTTTCCACGCCGTGCGGTAGTCCTCAATACGATCGCATAATATAAAAGGCGCTTCGTAGGCGATTTTCCGAGTCGTTGGACCCTGGGGGAGCGTGTCGTCGGTAACCGTTACTTCTATGATACCACTTTCCAGGTCTTTGATGTCTTCCCAACCGATGATTTCCTTTTTCGCGTTCCCTTGGCGCGGTAAACCTACCCCCGTTAACCCTTTGCTGGTCGTGAACACTATTCTACCATTCATATCATAATAGGTTTCCTTTTCATATTGCTGCATCACCGGGAATTGTACCCTGTATAACGTGATGAGTTCCTCTAGGGTTAACCCTAACGACATGGCTGCTAATACGTCTATTTCTACTAACGCTTGACGACGTTCGTAGTCACTCCGCAAGGCGTTATTTCTTTGCCATTCTGGGGTTAAATGACGGAAAAAGTTTTGATTCAGTCGCGGGTCTTCCCCTTTTGTCCATCTCTCTTCACGGTATCCTTCCTCCCAGCATTCTTCCCATAATTCACCATAATACACTGTTAGGCAATTTAACGCTAGAGTGCGAACTCGTAAAGCGGGGGTAGTTTGAATCAGAGGGAAATTTTCCCAGGTGTAGTGCAGGTTAGACCTTCCGGTGGTTTTAATATAAAAATCAGCGATTATGCTAATTCCCAAACTGGCTGCTTTTAACAATGATTGATTATCTTTAAATGCCGTTGACTGCACCCCATTAATATGAGCATTTCCTGGCGGAATAATAGCTGGAATATAGGTTCGTTCTCCTGATTGATTTAGCATATTACGACAAGCTAAACGATAAAACTCAGTGACGGGTTTTTGGTCATCCCAGGGAACGCAGGGAGTGCGACGACGGTATTCAGCAGGGGAACAGTCCGGGACGTAGTTAGTGCGCGGTAGATAGTCGTCGGGAATTGCTGTTAAATCAATAATATCATACTCACTATTCAAACGACAAACTTTTCTCGGAGTTTTATAAAGTGGTGTTCCGACAAAGAAATGGGGTCCTGATAAAATCAGGTCTTGGGGAGACTTCACAAACTGAGTATCTCGGCGAATTGTCTTCTCTTGTTGAGCATTAGTTTCATTCCAATGCTGAGTTGTATAAACTTCACCTTGTAAATTACCCAGTCGCTGTTCTGGGGTGGCAAACTTTTCTAATACACTGACTAAGTTTTGCGAATGTAAAGCCGGGAGTCGCGCTTCCTCGGCGGGGGTTCCTTCCGCATCATATAATCTCGTAAATAGCTGTAAGGTCTCGGAATTAACGCTAATAATTCGGCTAGGATGACCTTTGGTTTCCCATTGACCGTTATCATTTTTAATCCCTGGAATTAAACCTATTTGCGGAGACTCAAAACATTCGGCAATAGTAGCAACGCTGAAAATATTAGCAATATGAATAAAGCGAATAATTGTATCATCATGACTACGGGGTTTCTTATATATGTTGATACTGTATTTTGTTTTATGAGTAACATCTTTAAACAAAGAAATTGTCATCTCATTCTGTAACTGAAAATGTGCTTTTAAGTGCCGATATAATTCCCGGCGCAAAGTTCCGCCTTTGGGGTCATCATAAACCCCTTCTGGGTGTAAGAAACCCGACACCCCGCCAGACTTGCCAAAATTCCATGCTTGGGGAAGGAAACACTTAAATAAGTTGGCTTTCTGACCCTGTAATAAATGATAATTTTGCACCGCGTTGAGGAAATTCTGGGTTCCGTCTAACTCTTCATACTCCTGAAGATATGCCGCTCGTAACTTTGGGTATTTACTAAATAAATCTTCCCGCCGTTTCGCCAACTCACTCGCCGATAACTTTCTAATCACCGTCAACGGGTCATATTCCCCCAATATATCCCCTTCTTGCCATTCTATCTTCACCCAGGGAGGGTTACCAATAATTAAATCAAACCCGCCTCTCTCTAGGAAAATATCCGCAAATTCCAACTCCCAATGGAAAAACTTATAAGTTTTCGCCAAAGTGTCCGCCAACTGCAACCGAGGGTAAAAACCCTTGAACTTCTCCAAGTCCACAAAACCAAATTTCTTAATAAAATCCTCCGCTTGCTGGGGTGTTTGAGTTTCCGGGAATAAAGATAACTGTTGGGAGGGTACCATTTCCGTCACCCCTAAAATCATCCCTATGTCGCTGAAAAACTCCTCCCGACTCGGTAAGTTTTCCGCCTCCTCTAGCGGCCAAAACCATAAACTGCACCAATAGTCCATCACCAACTTTAGCCGCCGATAAGCGGATGAATTACTCACCCCCCGCGAGAGTTTCTCCTGTTCGTAGATTTTATCTTTTTGTGCTAGGGGAACTTCCCGTTTCTCCTGTTCCGGTTGTCCCCACACCGTCAAGCTGTCCGTAGTCCGTTGGCGAATTATGGCTAATTCCTTCGCGTAAGTATGCCACAGTTCATCAATGCGAGTTGATAGGTATGTTCCATAGTCCGCTTGGTCGGCATTTAGGGGAGTTTTGATAAATTCTTTCTGCCATTGGTTAATCTGTTTTATGGCTTCGGGGGTGAGTTTTTTAATCACTTTATCGGTATAATTAGCCATACCTGGGTCCCCTAACAAAAAGTGAAAAATACCGTCTGCGGGGAAGGTTTCTCCCAGGGGTATCCGTGACGGCGGCATTTCCCACCAGGAGAGGTTTTTTTTTACCTTGACTCACCTTTTGGCGGGGGTATATTTGTCGTCTCGCACCCACCAGGGAGTTACCACAATGCAATTGCAAGCCAAGCCAGGGGACGAATATTTGGTGGCTGTCTTTTTCCCCATAGATACAATTTAACCACAGGGAAACCTCCGCTAATTCCATGGCTATGGGGTTTTTATCAATGCCAAATACATTGCGGTCAGCCAGCAGCATTTTGACTTTCTGCTTCTCTAACGTGATGTTTTCATGGGGTATCCGTTGATTAAGTTCCTTCTCTTTTTGCTGTAAATAAGCCTCCGCTAATTGAGTTATAGCTTCATTCAAAAAAGCCGCACTTCCCATAGCTGGTTCGCATACCGTTAACTTTAAAATATCGTCAGCGGTCTTGTCCGCTAAAAGTTCTTGGAGAGCATATTTGACCAAACATTTGGTTAAGGTTTGGGGAGTGTAATAACTGGCACTTTTTGGGCGATCTCTTCCCGCTAACCGAAACAAAAATTTCCCTTTCTCATGTTTGCGGGGAGTTTTTCCGGTCTGGGGGTCTGTCACCAACTCCTCCGTTTTTAACTCCTCCAAACGGTCAGCGGGAACAAAATAAGCCACCTCTAATTCACTGCGTGGTTGGGAACCTTTCGCCGCTTTGGGTTTAACTGTGGGTTGGTCTTCGTCGTCGTCTTCGGTGTCTGTCTTGGTAGAGGTTTTTTTGGCGGCGGGTTGAACTTCGTAGAGGTTTTCCTCGGCGAAAAAAGCCGATAAACTCAATAAACCCTCGTAAACTTCCCCTAACTGGTTAACCCCCAATTGCGCGTAGCTAATGCGTCCCCGTCGTCCTTGTCCTGACCGCGACAAAGACATCAATTCCAAGACTTTCTGTAGGACGGAATTGCGAAACCTGACTCCGTTTAACATGGAGGTATATTCGGGGTCAAACAGATGACTTTTTAAGGCGGGTAAACGGAAGGTATTATAAATGGCTGTTTTCTTCTGCAAAAGTTCGGCTTGTTTATGGTCTTCTTCAGGATATCCAAACCACAACAATTTAAATAAACGACGAATAGAGGTATCTATATAATAGCCTTCCGAGTCCTCGGAAGAAAGTAACTCCACCTGTTCCAAGTCTCGCAGGGTTTCTAAACTATATCCCTCCCGATAAACATCAGAACCCATGGGAGCATAACCTAACTCGGGTCGCGCTTCAATATAAAAGATAAATAGCAGTCGATAAACCCACCGCAAACACTGGATTTTTAACAGGTTGGGGTCAATTTCCTGTTCTCCCTTTTGGGTTTGTTCCTGGGTGGAATACACCCCCTTTTTACCGACTGTCCGCCGATAATAAATAAACTCGTTTCCCAAAAGTTCGATCGCCTCGCGTAAGGCAAATTTCAAGTCTTCGGAAACGCTATAAGTATGGCGGTGACTATTTTCATCAAGGGTATCTAACAACGCCATTCCTTCGGCTGGACAAATGCGATCGCGGTGTAACAGGGTAGCGATAGCGAACAAAGAATGGCGATCGCGATCGGCTAAAATCTGCTCTAAATCAAACCTTAACAACCGGGAAGCATTCCATTTATAACGGTCAATTAAAGCTATCTGGTCTACACTAATTAATAGCACCCAGCGGGGGGGTTCATTTTGACCAAAAACCACATCAGTTACGATATCTTCCAGGGTAGAATTTAGCCAGTTTTCTGGAGAGCGATCGACCCGAAATTCCGGGAAATCTTGACCTTGAATAGGGTCAAATTCCAGGGAGAGAATATCGAGAGGTTCTCCGGTAGGATTAAACCCTTCCAAAACCCACAAATTTGGCATTCCAGAACTCTGTCTAACTTCCGCCAAAATCGGGAGCAAGGTATCATTATCCAACCACTTTAACCCCGGTTCCCACTGATACCCCAAAACCTCCAAAACCTGCCGAAAAAACTGCCGTTGCTGACCGAGAATTTCAGTTTTATCTATATTAATAGTTTGGGTGCGAGTTTTGAGGCGAAAATAATCTCCCCGCAGCCTCCCCAAAGCCTGGGACGGCGGCTCTTGATTGGTCCCCACCTCGGAGGCGATCGTCTTTAGGTCTTCGGTTAAAATTGCATCCAAATAATAGGCGGCATAAAATTCATTTTCGTTAGCAATTCCGATTAACATAATATTCGATAACCCCGGCTTATAGTCAAAGAAACCCTGTAAATTTTCATTTTACACTACTCACGACCAACAAGAAACCCGGTTTCTCAAAGAAACCGGGTTTCTAGACCTCTCCACAAAGAAACCCGGTTTCTCAAAGAAACCGGGTTTCTAGACCTCTCCAACAAGAAACCCGGTTTCTCAAAGAAACCGGGTTTCTAGACCTCTCCACCAAGAAACCCGGTTTCTCGAAGAAACCGGGTTTCTAGACCTCTCGAAAAAGAAACCGGGTTTCTAGACCTCTCTTGCGCTAAAATTTAACGGAGTTATAAAAGTTGAAGTTGTGGGAGTTGATTGGAAATGCCACGTCGCCAAATTGTTTTTGAAACGGGTCATTACTACCATATTTATAATCGAGGTAATAATCATCAAATTATCTTTTTTACCCAAGACAACTATATTCATTTTTTGCGCCTGATTAGAAAATATTTGGTTGAATCTAATGTGGCTGATATTATTGCTTATTGTTTGATGCCTAATCATTATCATTTATTGGTATATTTGAAACAGAATTGTTTTTCTGAGGTGATGCAAAAATTTAGCTTGTCTTATGTGAAAGCAATTAACAAGCAGTATGACAGGGTTGGCGGTTTATTTCAAGGTAGATTTCAAGCGATCGCTGTTGATAATGATGAATATTTATTCCATTTAACACGATATATTCATTTAAACCCAGTTAAGGCTAATTTGGTTAAAAAACCCGAAGATTGGGAGTTTTCTAGCTATCCCGAATATCTCCAATTGCGTGGGGGAACTTTGCCGAAAATTGATGGGGTGCGATCGCTTTTTAATTCGGTGAATGATTATCAGTCTTTTGTCGAAAGTCATATCCAAACCTCATCAATTCAGCACTTACTACTTGATGAATAGAAGCTAAAAGAAACCCAGGGATAAGAAACCCGGTTTCTCAAAGAAACCGGGTTTCTCGGCTTCTCGAGGATAAGAAACCCGGTTTCTCAAAGAAACCGGGTTTCTAGACTTCTCGACAAAGAAACCGGGTTTCTCAAAGAAACCGGGTTTCTAGACTTCTCGACAAAGAAACCGGGTTTCTATGCTTGCTGAATCACAAAAATTAACTTGAGATAAGGTTCGCTTTCCGTAGTCATTGACAACTCTACCCAATCGCGATAATCTTGGAATATCTTGTCAATTTTATGGCGTTCTTTCTGCTGTTTATCCTGCTTCAGATTAGCCGAAATATTATCACTTTCCCACCGCAACTCTAACTGTTCCACATGATAGCCTTGCAGCCTTTCCAGGCGTTCCCGTTGTGCCTCTAACTGAGGATTTAACTGGTCTTGAAACCGTTGCCTTTCCTGCTGAAGATATTGCCGCGCTTGCTGAATAGCCGGACTCCGTAAAGGGAGTAAATCATCAATATTAACCGTCCCGGAATTGGGCAACTCATGCAGTCCTAATTCCGTGCGTTTCTGAGTTTCCGCAAAGGGTTCAACCCGCTGAAATTTCCCTTGTTTAAAGATAACCGAAACCCAGCGATTTAGGACGGAAGTTCCTCGGCGGTTGGGGAAACTACCAAAGCAGATAAAAATCACCTCATCGGATTCTAATCCCTGAGATAATTGTATCACAGGTGCTTGATGTCTGCCAAAATAAAATAAACAGCGATCGCTAATCCATTCTACCAAAGGATGCAATTCCCAAAGGTATTGAACAGCCGACCAGTCCGCGTCTTCGGTTCGCGCTTGTTCCATGGCCCGCATCATATCTTCGGGGCGATCGCTAAGATATAATAACCGATTATCCTGGGGTTGTATTTCTTTAGGAAGGCGATCGTAACGGCTTTTTAGCTCTTGAGGAAGTTGCAATTCAATAAACCCTTCATCTTCGTTAATTTGGAGATTATGAACCGGACTGGTCTGGGAATTAATGAACCTTAAAGCCGTAGCGGTAAACTGAAAAATCGACGGAAATAGACTTAACAAACTCCCCGTTTCCACCAGAGGTTCACCCTGGCTAGAGTCCATGGAAACCCCCTCATCAGTATCCCCAGACTCCGACTCAAACCAGCTAAAAATATCGACATCTCCCTCTCCCTTGGCGTTGCGGTCTAACTCCTCGGCAAAATCCGCCGCCGACACTCCGCTTTCAATAGCAGCAGCGGTCAAATTTTCTTCTTTTTCCGGGTCAAATACCCCCATAAATACGGAAGGATCGCCAATATTTTTAATCGCCTGTTCATCCTTAGTTAAAAGTACTTTAATAATACGCTCCACCTCATCCATACGTTCAACCTGGGAGCGAGTCAGCAGATAGCGAATTTCCGGTTTTCGAGTTTGTCCGTAGCGGTCGATCCGTCCGTTTCGCTGCTGTAAAGTCATCAACGACCAAGGGATATCAAAGTGAATCAATTTATGGCTAAGATAGTGCAGGTTTAACCCTTCTGATGCCACTTCCGTAGCAATTAAAATCCTCACCGGGGAATTTTCATAGCCAAATTTCTCGACAATTTCCACTTGGTCAATATCTGCCATACCCCCATCTAAACGAGCGATCGCCTCTGGTTTTAAGCGCAAGTCTTGGGGTAGTTCCGCCTCCAGAAACCGCAAAGTTTCCAAACGTCCGGTAAAAATAACCAAGCGGTCTTTGGGGTCTTTTCCAGTCCACTGAAACTCAGTTTTAATCAGTTGGATAAGTCGCTGATACTTAGAAAAACTCCCCTGATCTATTGCCGCCAAACCTGCCGCCAAATCAGTCAATTCTGCCTGGTCTAATTCCGTGGAGATATCCAGCTTTTTCTGTAAAGTTTTCAGGCGATTTTGCACGGTTTCCAGACCCGCAGCCGGACTAGATAAGAATGCCTTTAGGAGAGTAGTTTTAAATAGCTGTCCGGCACTTTTGCCTCGGTCAATACTGACCAATTGCAAATCGTGGAGTTTCCGAAAAACCGCCTCTTCTGGGGGGGAGGCGATCGCTTCTACAGGTTCCACATTCCGTTCAGGGATACTTTGGTTTAAATCCCGCAAAACATCTTTTTTAAACCGCCGCAAATAGAGGTCATGGATATCATTTTTAGTGTAGTTACTTTCATTAGCGATCGCCGTCGGATCTAGCATATTCATCAAACTAGCAAAACTCTCCGGTTTCCCGTCATGGGGAGTAGCGGAAAGCAAAATCAAAGTATCCGAACGAGTAGCTAAACGTTCAGCCAATTTCGCCCGCTGCGAAGCCGACTGACCCTTACCTCTGCGGGCGACATTATGGGCTTCATCAATTATAATAATATCCCAGTGAGCCTGTTCCAAATAACTGCGATATTCCCGGTCTTGTTTGAGGGTATCAATAGAAATAATTGTCCGGTCATAATAGTGAAAAGGGTTATGATTTCCCGGAAGTCGCGATCGCACTCGTTGAATTTCCCCAGAGTCCAAACGCACCAAAGGAATAGTAAACCGCAGCCAAAACTCCTTTTGAAACTGCCCCATCATTGACTTAGTAGTAACCACTAAAATCCGGCGACCTTTCCCCCTCCCAATTAACTCAGTTACCAGGATACCACATTCCAGAGTTTTACCCAACCCCACCGCATCAGCAATTAACAAGCGTTGGCGAGGCATTTGTAGGGCTTTAGTCGCCGGAATAAGCTGATAATTCAGGGCATCCATAGCGGCTTTATGTCCCCAATAAATCCGCCCATCTTCCGGGATAGTTTGCTTTAAATTCGCCTCAACAAATAATAAACTACGGACATAACCAGAAGTTTCATCAATAACCAAATGAGTCTCTTCGGGTTTCAACACTTGTAAACCCCGTTTCCTGTCTTTTTTTTCCAACTCTTCCAGGAAGCGAATACGACGACCCCGGAGAAATTCCGACACTCCCACTGCTTCAATAATGCGATCGCCATCAGAAGACAGGGCCACAGATTTAACCAACCATTCAGCATCCCGGCAAAGAATTCGTGCCCCTGGAGCAATATCTGTTAACATATTTTAGCTTATTATTACACCATATTTTCCGAAAATTAGTTTAGCATAAAACCCTCCCAGAAACCGAATTTTTTGACTCCCGCTGTTTAATTGGAAGACGATCGCCTTTTTTTCCCAAACTTAATCAATGCGATCGCCAAGAGTACCCCTAACCCAGCACAGGCGAAACTCAGCAAGACAGCAATAGTAAAAGGATGCACATTATCACCTCGATTATCAGACCAGGGAAACGTCATTTTCTCCTGAAAAATTAACGCCGAAGTCGAAGCTACAATCGCCCCCACCCCAATACCCCAGCCAGCGATTTGGATTTGATGTTCCAAAAGGCGATCGCGTTCCGCTTGGTCAATTTCCACCAAACCGCGAATCGTGTTAATTGCGGTATCTAACAGGCGTTCTCCTTGTTGCAGATAAACCAAATCCGCTTTTATTTGTTCCTGAAATGTGCCAAAAATATGATTGGCTTTATCCCGCCAACCCGTCAAATCACTGTTACTTTTGACCTCCATGCGGGTGAGAGTATTAAGATAATTATTCCGATTAATGGCGATCGTATTCTCAAACGTCACCAAACTCCGCATTCGTTGAGAATACCGCAACGATAAATCCAACAAATTCTTAATTTCCTTTTTCAAAGACCTTAACTCTTCCTCCGACAAATCCGGCGGAACATCCGTCGCAATATTAGGCGGAAAAGTCCGAATCGTCTTTTCTATCGTTTTAATATCCTGATTAGCCTTACTATATTCCCCCCGACTGTCTATGTAATTTTGGCAAATCTTGCGCTCATAAAAAAACAACTCCGGTAACCACCACTGAACCCCATTAATTTTCTCTTTACTCTCCTCCGAAAATAGCAGCAAAATCATAATCTTTCCGTAGGGATGGGGACTATAAATATCCTGATATTCATACAGAAATCCCCCCAAAAACTCTCGACTAGCCCAGAAAGGCGGCGCTGGTTTTTTCGGGTCTGGTTTTAACAGGTTTTGTAATAGTTCATCGGCTAATTTTTTCCCCTCCTCCAAAGTCCCTGGGCGAGAGTCAATAAAACCACTAAACAGCATCGTTGTTCCCCAAGAGGCGTGTTTGAGATGAGTTTGCAGCGGTTCATCTAGGCTTGTTGACGTTCCCGCAAAAAATGACTTTGGGGGGCTTAATTTCGCAATATCTGAGAATTTTACCCCATCTTTTCCTAGTTTTTGGGGATGGAAGAGGTGCAATAAAAAACTATAGCTATCATTCAGATATTGAGGATAAAAAAATCCCCGATATTTGGGCGGTAAATTAACTCGTTGAATCCCTATCTTGCCCGGATTATTTATGATTTGAAAAAATAGATTATTGCCATTAGTTAAATAATCAAAATCCGACCTAAATAGATATTCCTGGATGACATCTTCTAGGGTCTTTCCACTCAGATAATTATGCCAATCAATCAGAATTTCCAGGACAATTATTCTCAGTTTAATCCACCATACAAGTCCCATAATTGTCTGAATATACTGAAACCAATTATCAAGAATTGCCCACGGGGATAAAATCTCTTTTTGTAAGTTTTTAACCAGAGAATCCACCAACCCATAATCTGCCAATAACTGGAGATAATAAACAATCATTGACCTGAGAGGCAAATCCTGATCCGTGTCTTGTAGGTTGGTGGTACTTAGGATTTTTAAATGATAGGTAAACAAGCGGATTTCTGGGGCATAAATAACCTTATCTTTCATGATGATTGCTGCTGGTGCTGCTGTTGAGATTTATCGATAGTTTCCTGCACAAATCGAGTTGATAAGTTAGTCAATTTAATTTCTTCCTCCGTTGCCACATCATCTGGGTCTTCATACTCATCGATCGCATCACCTCGGACGGGGCGGAGTGCTTGGAGGATTTCACTATATTGGTGGTTTTTACACCATTTTGCGATCGCTCGTGCTATAGTTTTAATATCATCATTAGCTGAGGCGAGGTTGGCTTTCAGTTCGTCCAAAGTTTCCCAAGCCGTGGGGGGAATAATCGCACTCTCGGGTTTTTTGCTTTCTCGATGCAGAAGCAGTAAAAAAGCCCGCACAATCCGTTCATTTTCAGATGTTTCCATCACAGTTCAACCTCATCATCACTCAACCCACCCCATTATAACCCCGTTGCCGTAAACGCAGACCAATAACAAGCCTCCGCAAACGGGGGTCATCAAATAAACTCAAACGGTCTTCCACTTCTTCCATTTCGCCGTCGCCTTCAAGTCATAGTTGAGCCAGTCAAGAATACCAGAACTTTAATCTCTACTTTCCGGTAATGTCCGTTGGAATTGAGCCAATTTTAACCTGAGAACTCTTTGCTTATTATGCAAGGTTAAGATTAATTCATGCTTTTCTGGATAGCGCCACTCCACATAATCAATGAAATCATCAATTGTACAAGTTTCTTGGGTTCCTCCATTCCATTGATGAAAATCTTCATGTAGTTTTTTGTCAATTGTTAAGATGTTATCTGGATCGGCGCTGAGAAAATGATATGTTTTTTTGTCATAAAGATGATGACCAACCAGTTCAATTCGTGGGTCATACTTATCTCTAACAACACCCGTCACCTGACAAGTTTTTTTATCTCTATTTTTGGCGAAGTTCATAGCTTGCTCAATCTGTTTTGGCTCTGGAGAAGGTGCGATCGCCAGAAATTTTAATACCGGAGGAGCAACTTCACGCACCCGTTTACAATAATCACGCCTCTCTTCTGAACGCAATTTTAAGGACAATTCTATACTGAGTTTTTCTAAGCCAGACAACGAGAAGAATCTCAGTCCGTCATAATCTTCAAAATCTATATTTATTCTCATGGGAAAATCCGACCTTTGAATATCTCCAAACGCCCGGATTAACCTTGATGAAGTCGTCATAAATATCTTCACTACATCTTCTCGACTAAGCCAGTGACGTTTATTTCTATAAACTAAAGAAGAACTATTTTCATACACTGCTCTACGAATCTTGCCATCTATTTGATTGAGGCTATATTGCTCTAGTAAGGCAATAACTCCGTTTAGGGCAATTTTAGTGGCATCACCTCTCAAATCCAGATAACTGGCAATAGCCAAAGCTCCTTCCCGAGAAAATATCCGAATCGGTTGTTTATTTACATAATTTTGTATTGCAAAATGCAACCATTCTTTGAGTTGAATACTTTCATCAGCAGATGCCTGTAAAAAATCCACTATTTCGTCTAAACTTTGTTGATTTAGCCCTAAAGCCTCAGCCAGCTTTATTTCTTCAATATAGAAAACTTCTTTATCAAAAGGCATCTTCAGAATCCAGCAATTATACTCTTGTACATATTTTCGACCTGCTCAAAAATAGCTCTGTCACCCGTCACTAAATTGTCTGGATGATAAATTTTTGATAATTGATAGTAGGCAGCTTTAACATCATTCTTGGTAGCAGTTTTGGGATCTAGTCCAAATACCTGCCAGGGTTTAAAGTATTTAAAGATATCAATTCCATTAATACAACCATATCCTTCCTGGCTTTGCTCATGGGGAAGGATACCTACAAACTTTCGATAGAGTGTTTCCCAGGTTGGTTTTAAGCGGAAGTCTAACGAGTCCATACCATCAGTCGCCATCCTGAAACCACCAGATTTTTTCAACTCTGATGTATTGTTCACGCCAAACCGCTCATAAATAGCTTTTTTTAGCTCATCAGTCTTCAGCGACTGAGCTTTCTTGCTTGACTTTTGCTGTGATATCTCCAGAACGAAATAGGCAAACTGCTCCAACAGTTCCGAGTCAACTTGCCTGACTTGAGCAAGACGATCTATCTCAGTCTTTACTTGTGGATCTAGAACTACTTGGGGCATGGGAGTACCACCACAACTTTACTTTATTAATTATGGCAAGACATTCAGGCTAAGTCAAGGAAAGTTATTCTGGCAAAAAGGTGTCGTATTCGCCGGGGGTTATCTCGCTATGGGATGGCTGCGTTACCCCTAAAAACGCCCCCACCGCCTGCGCCACATCAAGTCGGCATCGTCTAACCTCATCATCACTCAACCCACCCCATTATAACCCCGTTGCCGTAAACGCAGACCAATAACAAGCCTCCGCAAACGGGGGGTCATTAAATAAAATCAAACGGTCTTCCACTTCTTCCACTTCCTCCGGGGTCGCCTTCTGCTCATGTTTTAGCCAGTGGAGAATATCATCACAAGATACCCCCCGCAACCAAGTTTGAGCCGCTTGCAAAGCCACTGTCACCGAGGGATAATCCGGTAAAATTTGATAGAGGCGCAGCGTCACCAGAGTCGCCGCCAGTTCATCCACATTCCAGAGACTGGCGACCACCGTTCGCGCTCCGGCGTAGAAAAACGCACTGGATAATCCCACATAATCATCGGTGTGGGAGGTTTCCACCAAGCCAGTTTTGCAAGCCGACAGCACCAGCAGGCGACAGAGGGGAATATTAAGACGGTTGAAAATATCCAGAAAGGTCAGCTTTTCCTGATTAGCCAGTCTCAGATAGGCGTTGAGGGGGTTGCGATCGTCAAATTCACCGTGACAGCCAAAGTGGACCGCGTGACTCTGTTCCAGGAAGGTTTGGGTCTGGGGTTGGCTTAAATTCTCCTGGGTAGCTTTGTCGCGACGCAAGACTTGATGGGGGCTGAATTGGCGCAATAATAGTTCCACCTCCCACTCGGCATAGTTCAGGTCTTCGGTCGGGTTTTGAATCGCGAAAAAGGGGACGGTTTCCCGGTTGAGGGGGGGACGCTGCTGGAGGGTGTTGAGAATTTGACAACTGGGGGCATATTGCACGGGGAACCCGTCTTGTAGGGGTTTGCCCTCACCCCCAGCCCCTCTCCCAGCGCGGGAGAGGGGAGAAGAGGGGACGGGGAGCGCGTGGAGGGGGATGAGGTGCAGTTCCCGGTGGGGAATCAGGATAAGCTGTTGAATCTGGGATAAGTCACCCAGAAGGCGGGGGAGTTGCAAGGCGGCGCTGAGGGTTTCCAGGCGTTGGGGGAGTTGCTGATTCCAGGAGGGTTGTCCGTAGTCGCTGCGGTAGTCGCTGATGGCTTGGTCCAGGTGTTGGCGGTCCTCGGCGTTGAAGGGGTGGGGGGTAATCTGGATTTGGTCGTTTTGGCGGGTGACGAGGAAGGCGTAAAACCCGGAGTCCGCTTCCGTGGGGAGATACCACTCGATGAGGGCGGTTTGAGGGGGGAGGAGGCGGCGCAAGTCGGGGAGTTGAGGGGGGACTTGTTGGGTGAGGGTAAAGTTGGGGTCGTCGAGTTCGGTGAGCAAGTCTTGGAATTGCTGGTTAGCGGCTTGGAGTTGTTGGCGGATGAGGGTTTCCGGTGAGGGTTGGTTGGGGTTGTTTTCGGTGGTGGGGGTGAGGGTGTTGCTGGAGGTGTAGGCGAGTTGTTGTTGGTACATAGCGATTTGACGGCGCAAGTCGCTGATGCGTTGTTTTTGTTCGTCCGTGGCGTTTTTGGGGTAGAGGTGGGCGCTGTCGAGGAGTTCGATCAGGGTGCGGGATTTACTGCGTTCGACAGTGAGCAAGGCTTGGGGGTAGTCTTGGTGGTTGATGCAGGCTTGCACCATTTTTTGATAGATATTGAGGGAGTTGGCGATGAGTTCCCGTTTGGTGGCTTCGGAGGTGGCCCAGTAGCGGCTTTGTTCAATGGCTAGGATGGCTTGGTTGTAGCCTTCGATGGCGATTTCCCAGTTTTGCAGGTCATAGCCGAGGTTGCCGAGGCTGCGTGAGGGTCTGAGGCAGGCTAGGGGGAAGGAGGAGGGGGTGAGGACTTCTAGGGCTGCTCGGTAGCAGGCGATCGCCTCCTCGATATTGTCCGCTCGCTCTCCCCGGATGCGGTCAGAGTAGGCATTCCCCAAGTTATTTTGAGTCCTGGCCCAATCTTCGGGAAAGGCGGTGCGGGTGTAGACTTTTAAGGCGGCTTGTAAGGCAGCGATCGCCTCCTCGATATTGTCCGCTCGCTCTCCCCGGATGCGGTCACAGTAGGCATTCCCCAAGTTATTTTGAGTCGTTGCCCAATCTTCAGCATAGGCGGTGCGGGTTCTCACTTCTAAAGCCGCTTGATAACAGCGAATCGCCTCCTCGATGTTCTCCGCACGCTCTCCCCGCAGGCGATTGCTGTAAGCAACCGCCAAACTGTTTTGAATCGTTCCCCAAACTTCGGGATTATCTTGACGGTCAAAAAAATCTAGGGCTTTGATGTAGATCGCAATGGCAATTTCTAAATTAATCGCCCGTTGACCTTGGGGAAATTGCTGCACCAAATTGGCAAAATTGAACAAATCAATAATGTTGGTGCGAGTGGCAAAGGCGGGAATGAGGGCAATCAAATCCTCATTCAGCTTGGCTTGCTGGCGTTCAAGGAAGGGATAAACAACCGAGGGATTAACACCGCTTTCACTGGTCAAGCGAAGAGCTTCTCGCAAAAATGTTTCGTATTCTGTGGGTATCATCTCGCTTTGGGATGGCTGCGCTTCGCTTTGAGATGGCTGCGCTGTCTCCAGCCCTAAAAACGTCTCAACCCGTTGCGCCACATTCTGCAAAAACTGTGCTAGGTTGTCTTGTCCCGCTTGCCGCAACTGTGCCGCCACTAACTCACACACCTGCACAAACCCCTCATCCACCAACTCCAGATGACGGTTGAGGATTTGCGGTTCCTCCCCAGTCGGACATTCGAGGAGTTCTTGAATCAAGGAGAGATAAGCCTGTACTCGTTGTTCATCCATAGCCACACACCGGGTAGGGGATACCACCCTGATTTTACACCATCCCCGCGACTGAGAAACCGGGTTTCTTTGTTAAATCTTTGTTAAAAAACAGAGATGCTGGTAGAAACCCGGTTTCTTTTCCCTCAACCCAAACGCAGATTTTTATCACTTTATCATTCCCCAGCAGCCGCTAAAACCTCTCTATATAAATTTGAGCCAATCCGAAAATTAGCCTCCCAGATTAAACTATCCATAATCGGTCTAATCTGAGGAATCAAACTCCGACGCTTTGCCACTAGCAAAATTCCTAATAATCCGGTAATCGACAACCCCAAATTGATTGCTTCCCTTCGTCCTAACCGTTCATCAATCAATAATTCTTCTGCTTTCACTTCCAATGCCAACCCACTTACAGGAGAAGTATCACTCACAACAATCATAGCCATCCCTTGGCCGTTAAATGCTGGATATCCTCCTGCAATTCCTCCACATCGTAATGAATATTAATGCCCTTCTCTGAGAGAATCTGTTGGAATCTAACCTGCGAGATATTCAGTAACTCGGCTGCCTTACCCAAGCTAATTTTTTCCTGCTGAAACAGCAATAATACCAACTCGATAATTAACTCTTGTTCAGACAGTCCACTAGCCTTAACAATGTCTGCGGAAATCACTAGACTCATAATCTTGATTTTACCTCTTCGGTGGTTAGCATGGTGCATTTCAGGATATTACCCCCATTTTACCCCATCCCCGCCACTGAGAAACCGGGTTTCTTTGTTAAATTTTTCCTTACCATCTTGAAACAGGGTTTCTTGCATCCCTCACTTCTCCCCCCCTAACGGAGAAACCTGGTTGCGCTCATTCTCTCATTTTACCCCTAAATTATCTCAAAAACCCAGTTTCTTGCCCTTTAACCCTCCTGATAATTCTCAAAAAAATCCATGAAACTTTCAGCTATTTGAATCTGTACCCTCACCTCAGATGCACCAATGCCAACATCTAAATCATAATCACTACGGTTTCGCAAATCCTGGGCATCAATCAAATATCTGTGAAATTCTCGAAACCTTTGATTATCCTTGGCAAATTCCCGACCAAAAGCACTGATGACAGCAGAATGGCTCGAAAAACTTAAATCCTTACGGAGCAAAAATGCACAAGCCACATAAAACATCGCATAATAGGCACGAGACATTGACAGTTCAGCCAGGTTATTTTCTAACAATAAACTTGCCCCCACTAAACTCCGCCGCGCCTTCTCCCACAATAACCGCTGTTCATCCTTGATAAATCAATTCCCTCTTGATGAACATTCAGTAAAAAAGGACTTTTTTCATGATTAAACCGAAAATCCGAAATAAAAGCACGGGAAATAACCGTATCATACCTTAAAGATAATTCCTGAATAAACTCACTCGTCCTCTCAATTTCTTGAGCATAATCAAAACCCTGCCTCAGAACAATCAATATATCAATATCAGAATCAGGTTTGGCTTCCCCTCTCGCCTGAGAACCATATAAGACAATTTGACTCACGCGATCGCCATAATGTACCCCAAACCAACTTTTAATTAACTCGATAATTTCCGATAAATTTTGATGTTTCATTACACAATATTCATCCCTATCCCAAAAGGTTGATCGAGAACAATGATTAACCGCTCTCCCAAAGCTGATCGATGGTAGCTTAACCGCATCATCCGCCAAGTATCTAGGTAAGGAGTTCTCGAATCCGCGAGAGATAAGACTGCGATCGCTTTTCATCCATAGCCACACATGGGGTAGAGAATACCATCACCATTTTACCCCATCCCCGCCACTGAGAAACCGGGTTTCTTTCTTAAATTTTTGTGAATCAGAGATGCTGCTAGAAACCCGGTTTCTTTTCCCCCACCCCAAACGCAGATTTTTATCACTTTATTATTCCCCAGCAGCCGCTAAAACCTCTGTATATAAATTTGAGCCAATCCGAAAATTAGCCTCCCAGATTAAACTATCCATAATCGGTTTAATCTAAGTAATCAAGGGTGTTCTGGGTTCAAGATGATAAGTAAAATTGATAGCAGATTACACCCGTTGCGGTAGGGGCGAAAAATTTTTCGCCTCTACAATTTTGTATTCCCTGCAACCAATCCCACCCTATAGAAGACCCGTGGCTTTTCCCCGCAGACTAGCCCTGAAATTTGCTCCTTTTCCTCAATTCTCCATTATCGATTCATTTAAAGCCTCTTGAATCACCTGCTCACTTACCCCGCGCCGCTTCAATCCATCAATAAAACTTAAAACAGGTAGCTGGCGACTTTCCAGATAGTATAAAATAGCCTCATAAGGTGATGGTAACTCAATGGGATGATGTTGTTCTTCATAGACTTCAATCAGGGCTGTCAGAACCTCAAGCCTATCCCCATCATCCGTATTTATAGGCGCATCAAATAACCGTTCAACCTCTGCTAAAGCTTCACGATAATCCGCCTCAGTTTTAATGGGTTTTAATTTCATGGGTTTCACCTCTTTAAATCGTGGTTGCATCAATATTATCATAGTCCTTATGAGTACCAATAAAGCGAATAAAGACAATCCCCAAATCATAACGAACATGAACAATTATCCGGTAATTGTTTCCTTTTATATTAAAAACCACCCGATTATTAGGAAGAATACTGGCATTACCATAAATCGCTTTAATATCTGCTGGGCTTGTCCAGTTCATGCTACGGACATCCTGAAACCAAGCCTTTAATGGTTGTTCAGCATCGGCGTGCAACTGCCAAAACTCTCGTAATGTACTGCGAGCAATAATCCTCACAACAACGTTTTCCCTCAATCATTAATCATCAATTGCAACGCAATAGCTCAGGATAGCACCCCCATTTTACACCATCCCCGCGACTGAGAAACCCAATTTTTTTCTTAAATATTTGTGAAGAAACACCAGATGCTGCTAGAAACCCGGTTTCTTTTCCCGCCTGCCATCCCCTTGTGACTTGAGACTAATCGGCATCCTTAAATCAACTCCGATAGACATCCCGACGATGCCTCACGCGCACAATCCGAACCACCCCAGCCGCCGACTTCTTAAACCGGACAGCATACCCTTCATTTGCGATTCGCTTCTGCCTGGATGTCTTGTTTTAACTCCTCCCAAGACACCTCCTCCTCCTGCTCACGAGCATGAGCCACCAACACATCATAGAAATCTTCCCATAACTCACCCCACTCAGCCAAATCAATTAATACTGCCTGTTTTTCTCCGGCTTCATTCACCACAAATTGAATTCCTTTCATGACTATTTTTCCTCATAAATTAACCGGGTCGGCGAAATCAATCAATTGCCTAATATTCATGGTGATTTCCTGGGTAACAATAGAGATTTTATTTGGGTTTCACACCATTACCGAGATAGTTCCCCCATCCCAGACAACTCCATCCCATTGGCAAAGGTAACGAGTTCTTGAATCCGCTTTCGGCGCAATCAGCTAGTTGCGCGGCTGACCCGTCAAACCAATGGGAATCTTCAGTTAATACATCCAGAATTACATTACTATCTACGAGGAAATCCGTCATTCCTCACCCCGCGTTAAATTCAGAATCTCATCAGTGGTCATATCCCCTGTGGCTTTTCCCCGCAGATTTGCGATTAACGTTGCTCCTTTGGCTGAGGTATTTTGATACCGCCAAGCTAAAAAGTCTAAGAAGATTTTAGCTTCTTCCAGGGCGGGTTGGGGGAGGTTACGCAGAATCGCTAAGATTTCAGTTTCGGTGGTTACCATGATGCAACAGCTTCAGGATAGTATCTCCATTTTACCCCATCCCCATAACTGAGAAACCGGGTTTCTTTGTTAAATTTTTGTTAAAAAACAGAGACTTGGCGAGAAATCCGGTTTCTTTTCCCAGACTTTTTCCCCTTTCCCCTCCCAAAATAGTATAATCAAAGAAATACCCAAGTTGAGGTAAATGATGAGTCCCCTCCTAGAAAAAGTCTTAGCAGAAGTCACCCAACTCGATCGCCAAGAGCAGTTGCAACTCGTCTCCTACTTAATTACCCAGTGGCAACAACAGCCAAACCTATTTGTAGAGCCAAAAATCAGCCGTAAAAATTTATTTGGTTGTATGCAGGGCAAAATCAAGATTGCCGAAGACTTTGACGCCCCCCTTGATGATTTTGCTGAGTATATGTAATGAGATTATTATTAGATACACATATCTTGATTTGGCTGATAGAAGGCAACCCAAATCTTAGCCAAACCGCAAGGCAAGCGATCGAGGATGAAAGCAACACTTTGCACCTAAGTATTGTTAGCCTCTGGGAAATAACCATTAAAACCAGCCTCGGTAAACTCGAACTGGCAATCCCACTAGAACAAATTGTAATCAATTTTATCCTTCCCAGCGGTATTCAAATTCTCCCCATTCAGCTTTCGCACTTATTGATATTACAAACGTTACCCTTCCATCATCGAGATCCGTTCGACCGATTATTGATTTCCCAAGCCAAATCTGAAGGTTTAACCTTGGTATCAGGAGATGGTATGTTTGAGCAATATGAAGTAAAAATACTTTCTTAGTTCATCTCAAACCACCCTCCACCGAGACTCACAAACCTCCCAGAAACCTCCCAGAAACCGGGTTTCTTTAGAAAATATTTGTAAAAGAACAGAGACTTGGCTAGAAACCCGTTTTCTTTTCCCCACCCCAAACGCAGATTTTTATCACTTTATCATTCCCCAGCAGCCGCTAAAACCTCTGTATATAAATTTGAGCCAATCCGAAAATTAGCCTCCCAGATTAAACGAGCC
>NZ_JBIMLI010000059.1:0-27900 GCF_051859755.1 Limnospira sp. | reverse complement strand
TGTCGTGAACTTCTGAAATTGACAGGAGTCGGAGAGGGAATGCGGCGACACCAATTTAGGGAAAGGTGGGGGGGGAAAGGCGATCGCTCTATACCCCTACCGGAAAAGGTTACAGCCACACCCGCCTAATTTACCTCCCCCAACTCACGAGTTAACCCTCACGCCAGGAAGAGTTTTTAAATGTATCGGAAATACTACGGGTAATTGAGTGATTTTTCGGTCTATTTCCTAACAGTAATTGACAAAACCAAATTCGGCGTGATATTTTAAAGATAATGCCTATCTTGTGTCTATAACTGGATAACCTGCCGGAAACCATGATTCTGTCGTGAACTTCTGAAATTGACAGGAGTCGGAGAGGGAATGCGGCGACACCAATTTAGGGAAAGGTGGGGGGGGAAGTTAGAACCGAAACCAACCGAAACTGTGGTAGGATGTAAAATTGTCCGAACACTGACCACCTGCACTGTCTCCCATGCCTAGCTTTTTACTCGAAGTCGGTACAGAAGAATTACCAGCAACCTTTGTCGAAGGCGCGATCGCCCAATGGGAGGCGATGATTCCCGCCAGCCTAAAAGAACAATACCTCACCTGCGAGTCGGTGAAAGTGTACGCCACACCGCGAAGACTGGCTGTAGTCATAGCGGGACTGCCACAACAGCAACCTGATCGCGAAGAAGAAATCAAAGGTCCCCCCGCCAGTGCTGCCTTCAAAGACGGGAAACCGACGAAAGCAGCGGAAGGTTTCGCGAAAAAACAGAATATCAACTTAGAAGATATCGAAATTCGCCCGACCCCCAAAGGGGATTTCGTGTTTGTCCTCAAACAAATTCCCGGACGGAAAACGTCGGAAATTTTAACGGAATTAATACCCCAATGGATTAATCGGTTAGAAGGTAAAAGATTTATGCGCTGGGGAGATGGAGATATCCGCTTCCCCCGTCCGATTCGTTGGTTAGTAGCCCTATTAGATAAGGAGATATTACCGCTAAGTATCCCCAACGGTTCGGAAACTATTAGCAGCGATCGCCATAGCCAAGGTCATCGAGTGTTACACTCGAACTCAGTGAGTATTGCGGAAGCGACGGACTATGCGGAAACCCTGGGTAAAGCGTTTGTAGAAGTAGATCCGCAGACCCGAAAAACAGCGATCGCCAACCAGGTAAAAGTAGCAGCGAACAGCGTAGGCGGGGAGGCGGAAATTCCCGAAGAGTTACTGAATGAAGTGGTTAACTTAGTGGAATGGCCGACAGCAGTAGTGGGAACTTTTGACGCGGACTTTTTAGTGCTGCCACCAGAAGTGATTAAAATGGTAATGGTGACACATCAGCGCTATTTCCCAGTCCTAGATACCCACGGTAATCTGAAACCATATTTTATTACGATTTCTAATGGCGATCCAGCCAAAGCTGCAATTATTGCATCGGGTAATGAACGGGTAATCCGCGCCAGATTAGCAGATGGAGAATTTTTCTATAAAACCGATTTAAAGAAACCCCTAGAAAACTATCTCCCCGACTTGGAAAATGTCACGTTTCAAGAAGATTTGGGTTCAGTTCGCGACAAGGTGAATAGAATTATTGCCAATGCCGATCGCATTGGTAAACAGCTAGAAGTAAGGGAAGGGGAACTCGCCCAGATAAAAAGGGCAGCCTTATTATGTAAGGCGGATTTAGTCTCTCAGATGGTTTATGAATTTCCCGAACTTGAGGGAATCATGGGGGAAAAATATGCTTTAGCTGGCGGCGAACCTGAAGCGATCGCTAAGGCTATAGTTGAACATTATCTCCCCAAAGGAGCAAGCGATCGCCTCCCGACAAATATCATTAGTCAAGTGGTCGCCCTAGCTGATAAACTCGACACGCTAGTTAGTATTTTTGGCTTGGGAATGCTTCCCACAGGTTCATCAGATCCCTTTGCTCTGAGAAGGGCGGCTAATGGAGTTGTGAATATTATCTGGTCTGCTGACCTACCTTTAAACTTGCATGAACTGCTAAAGGATTTAACGACGGATTTCGTTAATAGTCATCCTAACGCGATGTTAGGTCTGATTCATCATTTAGAAGATTTCTTTTTACAGCGCATTCGGACTTTGTTGCAGGACGAGAAAGCCATTGATTATGATTTGGTTAATGCGGTGTTGGGAGATGAAGACATAGAATATAAGGAACGCGCGTTACAAGATTTATTAGATGTACGCGATCGCGCTTTGTTTTTACAAGAAATTCGCGGTGACGGTACTTTAGACATCATCTATGAAACTATCAACCGTTCCACCCGTCTCGCTAAACAAGGCGACCTCGACACGGGGGAACTTCAACCCCATGCGGTGATTAACCCTTCTCTGTTTGAAAAGTATTCAGAACAAGCATTTATGGAAGCCCTAGAAGACTTGATACCCAACACTCAAGCCGCATTAGAAACTCGCAATTATCGACAATTAGTGACAGCCTTAGCAGCAATTGTTCCCACAGTTACCCAATTCTTTGATGGTGAAAATAGCGTCTTGGTGATGGACTCTAATCCGAAAGTACAGCGAAACCGTCTCAACCTACTAGGGTTGTTGCGAAATCATGCGCGTGTACTAGCAGATTTTGGCGCAATTGTCAAGGGGTAAATGGTAGATTTTAAAATTCTGTCATGATTTCTTTGGGAAAAAATTTGAATCCATTAAGCACCAAAATGACTAACCCGGTCAGAATCACCCAATTAGCCAAGAGGAAACTGGAGACAACCGCAACTAAAGCAATACCTCCTGAGACTAGCTTGATTAATTCTTCTTGGGTGTGGGTATAAACGAAAATGGCAGCAACAGAGATAGCGATCGCAATTAGGGAAGGTAGATATCCAGCGAAGTTGATTTCCATGACCATGAGACTCCTAGTGGTAACTGTTATGGTTGCTAGACCCAAAATAGAAGCCTGTGTAATTATCCAATCAAGCGATACTGCAACTTTCCTAACCGACCTATAGGGAAATTGCCTATAACAGTTGTCAAATAGTGGAATTGCTGGTTATTGACCGTTATTCCAGGTGACTGTAACTGTGCTAGTTTCCTGATTGACACAATGACAGTCAACTCCCCTGGTGGTAGAAAGATGTTGGAGAGAGAGATAAAGGTCGGCTGTTGTCTGGGTGGGGAGAATTTTTAAAAACTCTGGTAGATATGGAAATCATCTGCGATCGCGAAAATATTGTGCCACCAAAATGGAAAAATTGAGGCACAATAAATATTATGCTGTCACTCAGAATGCGATCGCTATGACCTGCTGCATCAACCCCAACTGTCCGCAACCGATAAACCCCGACAACCTTACATATTGTCAAAGCTGTAATACCCCCCTAATTTCCCTACTGCGGGGACGCTACCGCATTCTTAAACCGTTAGGAAAAGGAGGGTTTAGTCGCACCTATCTAGCTGAGGATACGGATAACCTCAACCGTCGGTGTGTAGTCAAACAACTGGTGGCGGAGGTAAAAAGTAACTGGGGACTACAAAAGGCAGCCGACTTGTTCAAGTTGGAGGCGCAACAATTACAGCAACTAGAAGGTAACCCACAAATTCCGGGAATTTACGGTTATTTTGAAGAAGATAATTGTCTATATTTAATCCAACAATATATAGAAGGAGAAAACCTGGCGCAACTTTTAGAACAGGGTGGAAGATGGAATCAAGCACAAGTCCGCCAACTGCTGTTAAAATTGCTTCCGGTTTTAGAATTTATCCATAGTCGCCAGGTGATTCACCGAGATATTAAACCGGAAAATATCATCCATCGTAGCAGGGTTCCTCAACCGATAAGCGATCGCCATAATTTAACCCCTACCCCTAACCAAAGCGCACCCACTATCATTCAAGATAAAGTAGTTACCCAAACCACAGATATCGGTGATTTAGTATTAATTGATTTTGGGGTATCCAAACAACTATCAGAAACGGTGATGGTTAACCCTCTAGGGACAAGAGTAGGTTCAGATGGTTATGCGGCTTTAGAACAAATGCGTGGGGGAGAAGCCTACGCCGCCAGTGACCTATACAGTTTGGGTGTCACCTGCTTTCATTTACTCACGGGAATTCATCCCTTTGAATTATGGACAGAAGAAGGTTATGGCTGGACAAAAAACTGGCGTAATTATCTACCAACTCCTATCAGTCCAGAATTAGGACAAATTATCGATCGCCTACTTCAGAAAGACCTAAGCGATCGCTATACCAACGCCGCCGAAGTTTTAAGAGACCTCAACTCTAATAGTCATCCTCTCCCAGTGATTTCCCATCCTTTATTTATGGGATTATCCCGCCGCCGAAAACCTGCGAAAACGATAGCGATCGCTAGTGCGGCATTATTGTTATTGGGGACGGGTGGAAATATACTATTAAAAAATACCCCCCCAACGTTAATGTCTTGGATAACTCCGGTGTCGGCGTGGAATCAAGCGAGGTTAGGACAAACCTTAACCGGACACACTGCTAGGGTATTAACTGTGGCTATTACCCCTGATGGTAAAACTCTCGCCAGTGGTAGTGATGATAATACGGTGAGATTATGGAGTTTACAAACCTTTGAACATCTTTCTACTTTAACGGGACATGGAGGCGCTATCAACTCGATTGCTATCAGTCCTGATGGTCGAGTTATCGCCAGTGGTAGTCGCGACAATACGGTGAAATTGTGGGATCTTCACAGCAAACAAGAAATCGCCACGCTGAAAGGACATGAAAGGGATATTACGACGATCGCTTTTAGTCGAGACGGTCAAACTCTCGCCAGCGGTAGTCACGACCATACTATTACTTTATGGTATTTAGGGACTAATGAACTCATTGGTACATTAAGAGGGCATAATCGGGAAATTCGCGCGGTGGCTTTTAGTCCTAATGGTAGACTGCTGGCTAGTGCTTCCCAGGATAATACGGTGAAATTGTGGGATCTTAACCGCCGCGAGGAAATCTCGACTTTATTATCCCATGATAACTCAGTTAATGCGATCGCCTTTAGTCGAGATGGTCAAACTCTCATCAGCGGAAGTAGTGATAAAACTCTGAAATTATGGGACGTTACCACTAAGGAAGTTATGGCTACCTTACACGGACATTCACAAGGGATTAAATCTATCGCGGTGAGTCCTGATGGTCGAATTATCGCCAGTGGTGGTGATGATGATACAGTCCAACTTTGGGACCTCAAAAATCAAGAAGCGATCGCTACCTTGCGAGGACATTCCTCTAAAATTGAAGCGATCGCCTTTTCTCCCAAACGTCCCCTCTTAGTTAGTGGTAGCCATAATCGCAACCTGGAAATTTGGCAAATTCCTGACTAATCTACCAGCTATTTATAGCAGGGATTATCAAGTCGTGATTAAACCGGGGATTTTCCGACAGGCTTTGATAGGGAGATTTTCCATTTATGGTCAACCTGGTTGACCTCAAGATCTGGAATAGTCCACGATTAAAAATTTCGGATTTTCCTCAAAAAACAGTTGACATAAAGTTAGTATCATGCTAAAATAATCGGTGAGTGTCAAAATTGCGCTGTGCTTTGAGTATTTTAGGATTATCCCTATTCGGCTAAAATTGGAAGCTGGTGAAATAGAGGCGATCGCATGACCCCAAGTTACGCAAATAGGAGGGACATCAGACAATTAGGGATTAACCCCCATTGCTGGTATGTTGTTAGTAGCAGCCAGGAAGTCACCAGTAGCCCGGTGGGGGTAATTTTGTGGAATCAGCCGATTGTGTTATTCAGAGACACTCAGGGGAAAATAAACGCCTTAGAAGACAGATGTCCCCATCGCCAAGTGAAACTAAGTCACGGAAAAGCGATCGGAGACGAGATAGAATGTACATATCACGGCTGGAGGTTTAATGGTGGTGGAGACTGTGTTTATGTACCGTATTTACAGGAGAATCAAAAACCACCAAAATGCGGAATCAAGACCTATCCAGTGCGAGAATTATATGGATTTATTTGGATATTCATAGGAGAGGAAAAGCCAGATAATGAACCCCTAGAAATTCCCGAATGGGAACACCTGAACTACATAGCCACCGTGGCGACAATTCACACCCAGGCGCACTATTCTTTTTTAGTCGAAAACCTGATGGATATGTACCACGGACACCTACACCAAAACTGGCAAGCCTGGACGGAGGCGCAATTAGATTATATCACAGAAACCGACAATAAAGTTGATGCTTATTATGAAGCACAAAGCTATTATAAAATAGACAAAATCTGGTCTATATCACAACTATTTTTCCGGTCGCTGCGACAACTCCACCCGGAAAGGCTGACGGTTAGTTATATATATCCCCATTGGTATTCTACTCTCGGTGAAGACTTCAAGATTTACTGTTTACTCTGTCCAATTAGTGTAAGTGAAACCCGCGCCTACTTAATCCATTTCACGTCACTTAACGCCTTTTGGAGACTGCATAAACTCCCGATTAAATTTCGTAAATTCATCAAAAACAGGTTATTTGGTTGTGCGAAAAAAATGTTAGATGGTTTAGTGGCAGAGGATGTAAAAATGATAGAGGAGGAACAACGGGCTTATCAAAATCACCCCCAGCGGCGGGGTTATGAATTAAATAAAGCGATCGCATCTGTGCAGCGAGTGATGAAAAAGCAGGCGATCGCCAATTAATCAACTAACCATCTAATTCTCCTGATTATCAGTAGATACAGCGGCAGATTTTAGATTAACAAATAGGTCATAACGGCTGGTGTGGTTATCGATGACAGCGGTAGTCAAACCGATAGATTGAATAGCATTTACCCAGACTTCTTGTTGAGGGGGTAAAGGGGGTAAAGAAAGGTTTTGGCGATTAAATACCTGTTCAACATTAATATAAAAATTCCCATGTTTAGGACTAAGACTAGAGGGGAAAGTTTGTCGGAATAAAGAACTGGAACTAATGGCGGTTTGAGGTTGTGGTATAATTTGGTTAGCCACAGGAGCGCCCAAATTGACAAAAGCGACATCTCCATCTAACCAACCGCGAAGCACAGTAAAGCCGCCATAGGGAGAAGTCCACTGAACCACAGGCTGACCATTAAGTTGAGCATCACCAACCTGGAAACCGCGACCCCTGAGAATTTCATCTAATTGTTGTAAAGCGTTGTCCGCCGCATTGCGATCGCTCGCCCTAACCATAAACACCAAACCAGCCATAAAGCGTTGAGGGGTGTTAGGATTAGAAATACCCGGAATTACAGACAGAGAAAACTCCCCATCCATCCAGCTAAGGAAATCTCGCTGCAACTCCATACCAATAGACTCTTGTAAAGTAGCAGCCAAAGCCTGTGGATTAAAAGGAGCGATCGGATTAGCATTAGCCCCCTGATTATAATCACTCCAGAACTGTTTAAGGTTGGTGCCACCGAGAGTCATAATCGCCGTATCTGGGATACGTCTGAGCATTCCATCAGTAGAATTCCCAACAGTGAGTTTTCTATCAGTGTTAGGCCGCAACCAGGAAACCCCCTGAAAATTAATGCCATTATCTCTTAAAATAGCAGTAGTAGCAAAGCCCTGGTGTCGTTTCAATTGTGCCAAACTTTCTGGGGGAATAGGCTGCGCCGCCGTCATAGAAGCCAAAGAAGCAGCGACGGGAATATTCAGATAAACCTGAGCAAAAGCCTGGGAATTTCTAATTTGTTGAATGGCTGCGGAATATCCAGGAGTAGCAGCGAGGGAACTATCACCGTGATAAGTATCGATCGCCCTATCAGTAGCACGAGGGTCATCAGAAACGAGAAGAAACTCTCGACCCAGGACTGCAATAGAATAATTTTGCAATCGTCCTTGAGTTTCAAAGATATCAATTCCCCGGTAGTTACGTTCGAGAATTTCTCCTTGATTTAAAGACTTTCGTGCGGACAAAATTTCTTGAGCGCGGAGAGGATTAGCGATAGGAAGTAATAAGATCCTAGCGGAAGCCATGGGAGACTGACGGGGAGTATCACCGGAGGGGGAAGGCTGACCAGAGACCAAAGCCGGATCAGGCAACCAAGCCATCATCACCTCATTACCAATCCAGGGCTGAATATCTTGCTCAAAATTATAGCCCTGATCAGTAAAAATGCGATCGCGCCACTGAATTAGCAATTGTTCAAAAGCCGCCTGAGACTGTGAAGTGCCATACTGTTGAAGTGTTTGCCATTTTTGTGGCGCAGTAGAAACAGAAACAGCTAACAGCGCATCTTGGGGAACAATATTAGCCCCCAAAGGCACATCTCTAATAGTTCTTCTAGCGGTGAGTGCGAAATAGGCAGCAACCCCACCACCAACCAAAACAGCGATCGCACCTATAGTTACAAGCAGGGACGGTTTATTTTTTGCAAGCATAACTAGCCCATGGGAAATCGAAAAAACTCAGATCTCAGTTCACAGTAGCACTAAATCAATCAAAGTGTAGAAACCTAGAGCCAACAATAGGATAGCAACCAATTGGGTAAGCAGTAAGCGGTTAGAGGGAAAAATCGCCTCTCGAACTAACATAGAAGCCGAAGACCCCATCACATAACTAAGACACAAGACCAAATATGGCCACCGTCCTGTTAAAGCCCACAGCAGCAATAGTGTCATCCCCAACAGTAGCATGAGAACCTCAATAAATTGAGGCGGATTATATTGGGTTAGATAAACCAGATTCTGCCACCAAACTTGCCAAAGTCTCATCAGGTTATCTCGCTGTCAAATTCATCTACTTTCCAGGATAGTCCCTGAACAGACCAGGAAGCAAGGGAACCGGGACAAAAAGGTGTTACCATAGGTTTTAGGGTCCAGACAGTCGCCGTCGGGAGCTGCCGAAATCATCCTCGATCTGTAATTGTGGCTCAGTTTCCTCCTGAAATTTAGCTTCGTATTTTTCCAGCCAATCCAATCCTACCTGAATGGTAATATCGGACTGTAG
The DNA here is from genome assembly GCF_051859755.1 of Limnospira sp. Taxonomy (NCBI): domain Bacteria; kingdom Bacillati; phylum Cyanobacteriota; class Cyanophyceae; order Oscillatoriales; family Sirenicapillariaceae; genus Limnospira; species Limnospira sp. The sequence continues at coordinate 18,980 of NZ_JBIMLI010000059.1, read as the reverse complement.
ATGACCGGTACTTTCCACCACAACTTCCCCAAATCCCAAAGCCTCCTGAATAGTTCGTGCGCCTCTGACATCGCCATCTTGAGCAATAATACGGGTGACATCAAGTGGTTGATTCCAGGGTCTTGTCAGTCTCAGATTCCAATATCCCTTACTATTGAGAGAAGACATGAAATCATCAACGGCATAGGAATCATCAGTGCTGTCTTGGATAGCAATTCTCAAATCCCTGGGATCAACATTATCAAAACTCCAACGGTTATGACCAAAATCAAAATGTTTGGTCACCATGGCATCAAGGCGACTATAATCTGCTAGCCAATAACTAGCCCTATACTCTTTCGGGTCACTAAACTGTCCAGGAACCATAAGCATTTGTACATCATCGGGACTCACCTGGGCGGCAAAATTCACCAAAGCCACCAATTCTTCTAAGGTCAAATTTGTATCAATATGAGATTGAATAATGGACACTAACCGAGGTATACGGGAGATGGTACTCACATCTAAAACTTGGTTAATAAAAGAGCGGATCAGCATTTGCTGACGCTGTACCCGACCAATATCACCTAAATTGTCATATCGGAACCGCAAAAACTGTAAAGCACGATCACCATCAAGATGTTGTTCACCCTCTTTCAGATTAATATAAAGATGTTGGCTATCATCTTGATACCTCATATCTTTAGGAACATAAACGGTGACTCCTCCCAAGGCATCAATTAGCTTTTCAACGCCCAAGACATTAACGCGAACGTAGCGATCGATACCGACACCGCCCATCAATTCACTGACGGACTTAGCGCTAAGTGCCGGACCACCATAGTAGTTAGCATCATTAATTTTAGTCATCCCCCGTCCCTTGACAAAAGTACGGGTATCCCTAGGAATAGAAAGAACTTTTAACTTATTAGTATTAGGGTCAAAACGCAACAGAAGCATGGTATCAGAAAGACCCTTAAAGGAGTCTACCACCGCATGATATCCCAGGTCTTCTTCTGGCGGTTCATCTAAATCGGAGGTTAAAACTTTAATACCCAAAACCAGAATATTTACCGGACGAGTTAATTCCGGTAAACGCATATTCACCCGCGCCATTTCACCCTTAGAAAAAACCGCCTCTTGTTCAGGTGTTAACTTTTCCTGCATGAGGGGAGTTGAAGATAAGGAAACAGCCAGCAAGGCTCCGGCCGTTGCCGAAATCATAGCCACTCCAGTTAAACCCATACCAATACCAAGCCATTTGGCGGGGCTAGACCTGGTGAACTTTTTCAGAATAGGTCGAGAAGGTTGAGATCTAAGTGGTTTTTGCCGTTTGATTCGATGATTTGACACAGGCTTCCTCACACACCAATTTTAATATACAAAGAGTTGACAGACACTTCCGAGAAATTTTGAGATCAATTGACTACTCATCAATTGTAGTCTTCGATCGCCCTGGTTAGCAATGGTTAGCTATCAGTAGTGGGTAGATCAATGGGGAGTAATCAGAGCCGCCAGAATAATCCATTCTTTCAGCATCAGCCAGCGCTAACAGGATATACAACTCACCAAAATCTACCGGTCCTGTAATATTAAGAGACTCAGGAGTTAGGGGGATTATCCCGCAGATAACGACGCATAACCTTTTCGGCAAAAGGACTGATTGCTGGCAACCATAGGGGTTTATCTTTCCATAGACGCACCATTAAGCCAAAGTTAACTAAAAAGTAAGTTGTGGTCAGGACACTGCTAGTGAACAACACAGGTAGTTCGGGGATTTCCGCAAGACTAGCACCACCGCGCAAAAGTAAATTGCCAATCAACCAGCTAAATGCTAAAGTCACCACTAAGCGACAGGTAGCGCGTTCTTGGGGTGTACCCTGATGGCGATACAAAGTCCAGATGGCGGGGACAAAGCCCAACACGGGAATTAAATACACAAATTGTTGGATAGATATTCTATCGGTGGGTTGGTAAGGATCATGCCGCATAAGATATCCTCATCTCCAGGCTGATAGGTTGGATGGCTGGGGTCGGTATGGGAAGATATTCCCTAGGGAAATCACCAGCGGGGATGGCAAAAGCACTTTTTTTGTTTGTCCCTTGGGGTCAGCAAATTCTGATACACTGGATAAAAAGACCAGATGTTGGAGGAAACACAATCGCTATGAGCCAATCCCAAAAATCAGTTGTTATCGCCCCATCTATATTATCAGCAGATTTCAGTCGTCTTGGAGAAGAAATTCGCGCCGTTGATGAGGCTGGCGCAGATTGGATTCATGTTGATGTTATGGATGGTCGCTTTGTCCCTAATATTACCATTGGTCCCCTGATTGTTGATGCTATTCGACCGGTTACGAAAAAGCCTCTGGATGTTCACCTGATGATTGTGGAACCAGAGAAGTATGTTGAAGATTTTGCTAAGGCTGGGGCTGATATTATCTCGGTTCACGCTGAACATAATGCTTCCCCCCACCTCCACCGGACTCTCAACCTGATTAGGGAATGTGGTAAACAGTCCGGTGTGGTATTAAATCCTTCTACTCCCCTGGATTTGATTGAGTATGTTTTGGATGTGTGCGATCTGGTGTTGATTATGAGTGTCAACCCCGGTTTCGGAGGTCAGAAGTTTATCCCGACTGTGGTTCCTAAAATTCGTCAACTGCGCCAAATGTGCGATGAGCGGGGTCTTGACCCTTGGATTGAAGTTGATGGCGGCCTGAAGATTGATAATACCTGGCAGGTGTTGGAAGCTGGAGCTAATGCTATTGTGGCAGGTTCGGCGGTGTTTAATGCTGATAATTATTCGGAAGCGATCGCCGGTATTCGTAATAGTAAGCGCCCTACTCCTGAATTAGCGACGGTCTAAAGTCCTAGTTTGAGTGAACTCAGGGGGGGCGTGATCTGGGAGTATCCTACTAGGGACTTGCTAAAATCGCTCCCCCTAATCCCTTGATTCGATAAATGCAATCACACGCCACATAGTGAGTTATTATGGGTGAGCCTTCCTGTTGAGCTACTAAATGTGGACATCGAGTTAGGATTGGCATGGCTTCAGAATCTAGGTTATCTAAGAAAGTATGGCTCAAACACTAATCACATCAGGCATCATCAATCCCCGCCAATGGCCTTTAGCCCGTGTTTGGTTGGAGGTGGCTACTTATCTGGGAGTCCCACCTCGCCAAATCGATCGCCTAGAGTTCTGGACACATCAAATTTGGGTTAAACTCCTAGGGATGAGGGCCACATTAGTTAGTTTTCGGGTTCTCCCTCTGTGGGTGGAACAAGGAATTGCAGCTATTAGGGAGACGCGCGATCGCGATCGCCTAGATCTTCTGGGGGAAATATTTAGCACAGAAATCTCACGCTACTCGAAACACTATAATTCCCCCAAAATAGAAGCGTGGCGATCGGCTTGGGCGGAACAATCCCAGAAACTCAAACAACAAGAACTTATCAGAATTCAGGAAGAAGAAAATCTATCACCCCTTCGCGAACACCAGCAGGCTTGTCAACAATGGCTGGAAGGTTGGCGGGTGATTCTGAAACACTGCCAAAGTCTGGAATCTCTCGATAATTTGGCCCCGGAAATTGAACGACAAATGCCGGAATTTTCCGACTTGGAGGAAGCAGCCACAGCCATGGAAATTTGGAGCGATCGCCGTCAGGAAGTAGCCCAAATTACTGACGGAATTCCTTAATTTTCCCGATACCTAATCTGATTTAGCCTTTAATCATCTGGTAAATATCATTAAGTTTAGCTTCAATTACAGGAGGTTTAGAAGTGAAACGAATATAAAATTTACCCGGTTCTGCTGGTTTTTCTAATACCTTGGCATAGATATCTTCCCGCAGTTCCAAGTTAGATGATTTCAGATTCAGTTTGATGTTAGTTAACACCAGCGGTAAAGAGTCTGTACCATCTTCTGCACCTATTAAAGCACTGCGATCGGAGAGTTGTAATAACCGCCCAGAAAATAGGTTTTCGCCAACGTGCTTACCTTCTAAGACGGTATATTGTAATGATATCGGCTGAGACAAAGAATAAAATATTTCGGTTTCTTTAGGTAAAAATAGGTTATATTTACCGGCAATTCCAGAGACTTCATAGATAGCTATGGGATTTTTCACCCCCTTGGGTTGTACCAATTTCTTGTCATCAATTTTGACCCAATTAGGAGTAGTACAATTTAGGGTTTCTTCGGAAATAATAATTTGTCCGCCTGTGGTGTAAGACTCGATTCTGTAGGTGAGATTAACATGACTTCCTACAACTCCGTATTTGGTGCGTTTTTCCGAACCCAAATTACCAACGACAACTTCCCCGGTATTAATGCCAATTCCCATTTCTAAAGCTGGTAATTCCCACTTCTCCATTTGTTCATTTACCTGAGCCATAGCCAATTGCATGGCTACGGCACAAGCCACGGCCCTTTCCGGGTCATCTTCGCGCAGGGTAGGCGCACCAAATAACACTAAAATACCATCCCCCATAAATTCATCAATTGTCCCTTGATAATGGGTAATGACATCAGCCATATAGGATAAATAGAAATTCAGCACCTGCACAACTTCTTCCGGTGGTAAGCGTTCAGAAAGCGCGGTAAAACCCCGTAAATCGGAGGTTAAAATAGTGATTTTACGACGTTCTCCACCCATTTTTAATCCCTCTGGGTGTTCCAGCAAATTAGCAACTATTTCATCACTGAGATATCGACCAAAAGTTTTACGGATATCTGATGCTGAACGAGCAATATAAGCAGTAATTACGGCTACAGAACCCACCAAAGCGATGGATGAAGGGACAACAGGCAACCACCAACTGCCTAAAAAAGCGACCCAGGTAAAGCCTAATAAAATACCCCCAGCCAGAACCAAAATCACAACTCTTTTAAATAGGAATTGTCCGACTCTAGTGGGGTCGCGTAGTCGCCAAGTCAAGGTCGCCCCCAGACCAGACCAGAACATAATCAATAGCCACTCGACAACTTCTGGTAAAGTTCTAATCAGAGGTCGATTTTCCAGGGCGGCGCTGATGATTTTACTAACAATATTAGCATGAATTTCTACGCCAGTCATGCGTTGATCAGGCGCTAGGGTGTAGGGGATAGAAAATAAATCTTTCATGCTTTCGCCGACGGAACCAATTAAAATAATGCGATCGCTTCCCCAGTCTGAGGCTACCCGGTTTTCAAAAATATCTCGCATGGAGACAATTTCAAAATGCTGGCTAGGTCCTCGGTAGTTAAGTAAAACTTGATAGCCACCATCATCGGCGCGCACATAACCCCCATCATTCCCCTCAAAAGGAACAAACACGACATCACCAAATTTCCACCAATTATCTGTACCTTCTACAATCTCAACGGAAAAGTCAGGTTCTGCATTTAAATATCTCAGGGCTAAATGAACGGCAAAACTATGGACAGTTTCCCCATTTTCTCTAGGTAAATATAGCAAAGCGCGACGCACCCTATTATCCTGATCAACAATCAGGTCATTCGCCCCAACTTGTCCTCTAGCAGCCAAGGCGGGAGGGGGTCCCACCCGACTAAAAAAGTGATCACCTATAACTTTTTCAATACCAATTAGATTATCTGTAGTTTCAAAAAGCCGCACCAATTGGGAATGGCCAGGTTCAAAGGGTAAATCTCGATAAATATCTAATCCGATTACCCTAGGATTCATGGCATTGAGTCGTTGGATTAACTCAAAATAGACCCCATCTGGTACATAACCCTGACCAATAAATTTAAGGTCATCCTCATCAATACCAACGATGACAATGCGACTATCACGGGCTTCTGGGGGCCGCCAGCGCATATACTGGTCATAGGCCCCCAATTCCAAGGTTTGCAAAACACCAGTTAGCCGTAATAAAATCACGGCTAGGGTGACAGAGGGGGTCGTCACCAGGACAACCCGCCAATTCCAGAATCGTTCTCTAATGGTTTTGAACATTAGTTAGGATGCTTCGATTTCCGAACCCACAGTTTCCTCAGTTTCTGGGGGACAACAGGGGGCGATCGGTTCAGAGGCGATATCTTTTAATCCTACGGACTCCATCAACTGTTCCCAAATTTCGGGATGGGTTTCTCGCAGTCCCAACGCAATCAGGAGAGTCTCCGGCCACATCTGTTGTTCTGCATACAGTGTGGCTTGATCAATGGGGTCAGTTTCGGCGGCAATTCTAGCTTTGTGTTCGTCATCTAATTCTATCCGTTCAATAGCCCCGGTGATGGATTCGTCTAAATCCCTTTGATTAGGATCGCAAAATAGGGAAAATTGCCAGGTGTAGGTTTCTCCCACTCTCAAGGAAACGGTTTCCGGTAGGCTAATTTTCATAATAGACCCTTGTGCAGGTGTGGCGAAACTTCCAACATAGACATCGCGACCTTGGCTATCTAGCACCAAAAATTCAGCCTTTTCGGCTTTGGTTTTCGGAACGTACAGGAAAAAGGTGGGATTGGGGGAAGCTGTCTTTAAGACCTCGTAACCTATGGGTAATAGGGGGATGAGAAAATCACTGTTGTTGTCACAAGTGCCATCGACCATGGTGGTGGCATTCCCTCGGGTTCCTCCCCCAGCGGTTGACTGAGGTGGCTGGCGACTTGGACCTTGTGGAAATTCTAGGGCTGTGGTCATGGAAAGGGGAGTTGCGATCGCTAATATAGTAGATGCGATCGCCGTTAACAGTGTCCGCCCACGCCAAAATTTGATTTTCATGTAAAACTATATACCTCCATAATCCGTTGAGCCAATTTACAGACAACTGATGCACTCAACTGATGACCCTAGTTTAATCTTTTCAATTCAAGTTGGTAAAAACAGCACTAATTTATTTTAGAGACTCATAGCATAATCGGCACGTTCCCGAACCTTGTAGTCAAATCCCCTAACATTATATGCCCAAAACTAAAACCTACGCCCAACCCCCCCTAGAATTTCTCCCCCCCAAGTTTAACCCTCTGGTTTTGCGACTGTGCCAGATCTTGATGCCTCTCTGGATGGCCGGGAAAACACCGATCGCTGATATTCAGATAGAACAAGGCGATCGCATCATTGAATTATTCCAACAATTCCAAGCCTCAAAAATTCGCTTCCTCCTTGCTTTTCGTCATCCCAACCCCAATGACCCCATCGCCCTTTCCCAGGTATTTTGGCGACGTATTCCAGCCTTGGCAAAATCTCAGGGTGTCAACCTTCAGGACCCCGTGCATTTTCATTTTATTTATGATCGCGGTATTCCTCTGTGGGCGGGAAATTTCGTGACTTGGTTATTTCCTCAATTGGGCGGCAGTTCCATTTTACGCGGCACGATAGATCGCCCTGGCTTAAAATCTGCCCGCCATTTATTTGTTAACGGTCGTTTCCCCATAGCTGCGGCTCCAGAAGGTGCAACTAACGGCCATAATCAACTAATTAGCCCCCTAGAACCCGGTATCGCCCAAATGGCTTTTTGGTGTGTGGAAGACCTCCACAAACTCCAGCGCACAGAAACAGTTTTGATTGTTCCCCTGGGAGTTCAATACTCTTATGTTCAAGATAACTGGAAAGCCTTAGAGTCCCTGTTAACCGAGATGGAAACAGATTGTGGCTTATCGACATCTAACCATCAGCCTGTTTTTGAGCATTTATATCCCCGTTTAATTAACCTGGGTAACTATTTACTAAATTTGATGGAAAATCTCTATGGTAAATTCTATCATCAAAATATTCCCCAGTCAAGTGATAATCAAGATTTATCCCAGCGCCTCCATTCGCTGCTAGATATCGCGTTAAAGGTTTCTGAAAGCTATTTTGGGATTCAACCTATAGGGGATTTAACTAGCCGTTGTCGCCGTCTGGAACAGGCGGGTTGGGAGTATATATATCGGGAAAACCTCAAGTCTCCAGAAGATTTATCAGCGGTAGATTTAGGACTAGCTAATCGCCTGGCGGAAGAGGCAAGTTTGCGAATGTGGCACATGAGATTAGTGGAAAGTTTTGTAGCGGTGACTGGGGAATATATTAAACAAAATCCCTCGTTCGATCGCTTTGCGGATACGGTAATCATTATTTGGACGGCGATCGCTAGATTAAAAGGCGTTAACCCTAATAAAACCCCCAACTTAGGTAAACAGTTGGTTAAAACTAGAGTGGGTGAACCTATTGCTGTATCCCCACGTTGGGCTAGTTATCAAAGCAGCCGTCGTCAAGCGATCGCTGATTTAACCCAAGATTTACAAATCGCCCTAGAAGAGTTAATTGTTTAGGCAGATTTATTTTAATTTATACTCCCGAAAATTCTCCCTTTCATTACCATTAATCCGTAACACAGCCAAGGGTTGATTTTGTTGATCACGGATTAAATAATACCATTGAAAGCTACTTTTCCCATTCAAGGCTTGCAGAAGTTCCGGTTGTCCCCGAAAGGCGATTTGAATCGCCTGTTCATATTCCTTAGCCACAATTTGACGTTCAAATCCTTTTTTGGGATTATCAACCCACATAGAATTATAATTCCAGATAATAATATCATCCTGTTGGTCAGGTAAATACAGAGTAATATCATTGACAAAGGATAACTTTTTCACGCTCCTAATTAAATCATCCAAGGTGTCAGGAACATCAGTCCTCGGCGGTTCATTTAATAAAGATACCTGCTGCAAAAACTCATCCCTTAGTTGCTGCATTTGTTCTGTAGCAATGCGTTTAAATACCCGGTTACGATGATTAGTAATCATCAAATTAGCGACAGATAAAACACTAATTAACACAGCAAAAACCGCCACAACTCCCGACATATATAACATATAGGTAGTTTTGGGCGCTTCGCTAACGGTCTCCAACTCCTCTAAACCTCGACTTTTGTTGAGTAAGCCAATAGACTTAACAATTTCTTGAATACCCAACACAAAAGTAATGGCGACACCAAAAACACTCAAGACAATACACCCGGCCATAATTGCCCTTAAAACCTGTTCAACTTGAGGGCTAAAAATATCCCAGTTTAACATATCATCAAAAATGCCTAACACGGCTAATGTCGCGCCTATTACCAACAGACAAACTGTCATCGCTACAGTGAAAGACAGAAGTTTAACTCGTTTTTTCATGGTTTAATCCAGCGACTAGATGTGAGTGTGCTTTTTTTGTCCGAAAATGCTAGGCTATTCGTTAACGTTATGAGGTAATCGACTCAATGACTGAACACGAAATGTTGATGCTAGGTATTCTCCTATTACCAGGTTTGGCATTATCCATCATCATTTTAGGGACTTTTGCGGCTGGCGGTTAATTAGAGATACGCACCCAGGGGACTAAGTGGGGTGATCCCCACCCCTGCTAATTAATAAACAACAGGATTATGGCAAATTCCGCAAGTGTGATTGATCACTTATTGATTATTTGCTGGCTTGGTCTTCCCCAAAAATCTGAAGCTGGAAATAGACTAAGACTAGGGCGATCGCTAACAATAAAGTCGCCGCTGCTGCTGCGTAGCCAAAATCAAACTGGGAAAAAGCCTGTTCGTAAATATAGTAAACCAGTAAATTAGTAGAGTTGAGGGGACCGCCGCCAGTAATTACATAAACTGGTTCAAAACTTCTCAGGGTAAAAATAACTGTAGTGACTGTAGCAAATACTAAGGTAGGTTGGAGACCCGGTAAAGTCACATACCAAAATTTTTGCCAGGGTCCCGCGCCATCAAGTTCCGCCGCTTCATAACGGTTAATGGGAATGGTTTGCAGTCCGGCTAAAAATACCACTAAGTTAAAGCCTAATTGTTTCCAAATACTTAGTAAAATTAAAACTGGCATAGCCCAGACTGTACTACTTAACCAGGGAATTGGATCGAAGCCAATTTGTGATAAAAACCCGTTGACGGGACCATCAGTTTGAAATAGCCATCGCCAACCCAAACCTACGGCGACTAAGGAGGTAATAGAAGGGATAAAATAAGCCGTCCGTAAAAACCCCCTAAACATCAAGGTTTGGTCTAGCATTACAGCTAGGGCGAGGGGGATGACTAAACTCGGAATAACTGTAGCAATGGTAAAGTAAATTGTATTACCAATAACCTGCCAAAAATCAGGACTGACAATTAAGCGCAGATAGTTGGTGAATCCTACAAACTCGACCCCAGACCGGGTAAAACTTCCCTGAGTGAAACTGAGGTAAATTAAATAAATAATCGGCCAGACAATAAATATCGCCATCAGAAATAAGGCGGGAGTTAGGAACACCCAGGCGGCTACTGATTCTTGATCTAAGGTTAACTTGGGGGTTGATTTTTTAGGATTCATATAATAGGGTATGGGGAATATTCATTGATTAAGTAAGATTAGTTTTATCTGCTGGAGTTTCCATGACTGATAAAACATAATCAAACTCATTAACACTGTGGTTGGTGGCGATATCGAAGACTACACCATCAGCTTCGGCGTAGACGGGGATAATTGTGGATGTTTGTTTATCTTTGTGGAAGGATAGTATATCATAGATTTTACTGTCTTTGGTAATGGCATCGCCAATGTTAATACAATTTTTAAACATACCGCCCTGGGGCGCATAGTATTTTTTTATCTGAGTTTTGGGAATCAGTTTAATGGGATAATTAGCGGTTTGCGGCTGGGGGAAACCTTCAATCTTTAACATACCTTTAGCGGCGAGATAATTTTTAATACCGATTAATCCGCGATTGACTGACTCTGGGTTCATGGTCATACCTGACCCTAATTCGAGAGTCCAAGATTCAATGTCAAAAATTAGGGGTTTTCCTAAAAGTTTTAATTGCTGTTCTAGGGCTAACCAAGGTTTGAAAAAAGCCTCGTCAAAAGCATCTCCATCATATTCATTCATCCAAATACCATAATCTAACAAAAAGGCCCTGGCGCTTTCTTCTCGACTATGGAAACAATACAAATAATCGATCGCTTGATTAGTGGAACTGTGCAAATCCATGACATAATCGGCATCAAGGCACAGGGATTGTAGTTGATAGCGGTAATATTCCCCGTAGGTCAGGCGACTGTTACTCTGGATTTTATGATCATGTAAATCGTGGAATTTTGCCAGGATTGTTTGCCGATAGTTGGCGATAATTTCTGGGGGGGTTAAATGCTGGTTAGCCCGGGCAAAACTGGCGATATCATCCCCGGTTTTTTGATAATCCCAAAAAATCCGATTCCAATCTTTGCCATCATAAACATGATAGCGACCATCAGAAAAATGGTGCGATCGCTGATTAACTCCTAGGGGATTACAAACCGGGACTAACCAAATTTCCCCGACCAATTGGGATGGGTCTAAATGAGACAAAAACCCAATCAAATGGTGAATTACCTCATTGCCACTAATTTCCGCGCCGTGCAAATTAGACTGTATATAGGCTTTTTTGCCAGGGTCTGCACCCTGAAACCGATAAACCTGTAACCCCAGGCGATCGCCCGAAGCCAACTGCAATAACGGAATAGTCGAAATTGTCGGTATCATTATGACACACACCCGATAGTATAATCTCAAACCTGTATCAAGACCCAGGGAGCCTGGGCAACTCCTGATTTTCAGGGAAAGGTTACAATAGCCTGATAGGTTAGTGCCAGCATCTAGCTGGCTTGGTAAAAGCGTCCAGCTAGGTTGGTAACTCACCAGCTTGGTAACAAAATCATTTAACTTATTTGTTCATTTTCTGAAAACATTACCCTGTGTCAAATCCTATCCAAAACAGCCCCAAACTCGATTTAAGTGATCTATTCCCTTTTGAACTCGACGATTTTCAGAAGGAGGCGATCGCCGCTTTAGACGAGGGAAAATCCGTAGTAGTATGCGCCCCCACCGGTGCCGGAAAAACCCTAATTGGGGAATATTCCATCCATCGCGCCCTCGCCAACGGTCGCCGAGTCTTCTACACCACACCCCTAAAAGCCCTCTCCAATCAGAAATTAAGAGATTTTCGGGAACAATTCGGTGATGAGATGGTGGGACTACTCACCGGGGATATCTCCTTTCATAGGGATGCCCCCATTTTAGTAATGACCACAGAAATTTTCCGAAATATGCTCTATGGTACTCCCATAGGTCAAGTAGGCACTTCCCTAGAAGGAGTGGAAGCCGTAGTCCTTGACGAGTGCCACTACATGAATGATAGACAGCGCGGCACTGTTTGGGAAGAATCAATCATCTACTGTCCTCGAAATATACAACTGTTAGCCTTATCGGCTACTGTAGACAACCAACAGCAACTCACCGATTGGATCAGAAGAGTTCACGGTCCGACAGAATTAATATCTTCCGATTCTCGTCCAGTCCCAGTAGAGTTCTACTTTTGCAATAGCAAAGGGATGTTTCCCCTTCTCGATGGTAGCAAACGCCGCATCAGTCCATCATTAGCCAAAAGCAGTAGAGCGCGTCAGCGTGGCAGTTATAACCGCAAAAGCACTGTACCGGAACTAGCCGATATTGTATCGCGACTGCAACAACGGGATATGTTACCGGCCATTTATTTTATATTTAGCCGTCGTGGGTGCGATCGCGCTGTGGGTGATGTTAGCCATCTATCCCTAGTCAACCGAAAAGAGGCGGCTATTTTACGCGATCGCATTGACCGTTTCATCAAAGACACCCCCGGTGCGGCTCGTCCCAAACAACTCGAACCCCTCGCCAAAGGCATTGCATCCCACCACGCCGGACTACTTCCCGCCTGGAAAATGTTTGTAGAAGAACTATTTCAGGAAGGACTCATTAAAGTAGTTTTCGCCACCGAAACCCTAGCCGCTGGCATAAATATGCCCGCCCGCACCACAGTAATTTCTAGCCTATCCAAGCGCACAGACGACGGTCATCGCCTCCTGAGAGCCTCCGAATTTTTGCAAATGTCAGGACGTGCGGGACGGCGCGGCATGGACACCATCGGCCATGTAGTGACCGTAGAAACCCCTTTTGAGGGAGCCCAGGAAGCAGCCTATTTAGCCACATCCAAACCCAACCCCCTAGTGAGTCAATTTAGCCCCAGTTATGGCATGGTCCTGAACCTGTTGCAGACTCACAGCCTAGAAGAGGCAAAAAACCTAGTTGAATCCAGTTTTGGTCAGTATACGTCCACCATACATTTAGTTCCCGCAGAACAATATATTAAAAACCTAGAAGCAAAACTAGCGGAAGTTGAAGCCGAATTAGGGTTAGGAGAGGACTTAGACATCAATACCCTAGAAGAAACCCTAGCTGACTATGAAAAGCAGCAGCAACGCCTCAAGCAGGAAAAACGACTGTTAAAAACCCTGCAAAAACAAGCACGAGAAGCCCACACCCAAAAAATGGCGGAAGCCCTCGACTTGGCAGAAGTTGGTACTTTGGTCAGCCTCCGGGGTAAGCACGTCCCCACCGCCCGCAAGTCAGACTCAGAGCCAATTTCCGCCGTACTGGTTGCCCAAACTCCTAGCCCTGGACAAGCGCCCTATTTCATAGTTTTGGGGCGAGATAACCGTTGGTATATAGTGGGTGCTATGGATGTGGTTAGTTTACAGGCTGAACTTCCTAGGCTGACCTGGGCAGATCATTTGGAAATGCCAGAAATGCAGTTTAAATTAGGACAATCACGACGGGGAGATGAAATAACTGAAGCGCTGGCTGTACAAATTCCAGAACTGTTGGTGGAAGATACCGCCCCAGAGGTAGCTAATCAAATAACTCGCATTGAACAGGTGGAGGAAATTTTAGCTACACACCCCGCCGAAAAGTTCGGGAAACCTCAAAAAATCCTCAAACGCTTGCGCCGTCGGAAGGCTATTCAGAAGGAAATTGTTGATTATCAGGAGGAGTTGCGTCAATATTTAGAACGCAATTGGCGGGAATTTCTGAATCTGATTGACATTTTACAAGAGTTTGAGGCTTTGGATGATTTGCAGCCAACTAAGTTGGGACAGGCGACAGCAGCCCTGCGAGGGGATAATGAGTTGTGGTTGGGGTTGGTGCTAATGTCGGGAGAATTTGATAACCTAGAGCCTTATAATTTGGCTGGTGCTTGTTCTGCTTTGGTCACTGAGGTTTCTCGGTCTGATAGTTGGACTCATTATCAGCTTTCGGAGGTGGTACAGGAAACTTTGAACCGCCTCTGGTCTTTGCGTAGATCTCTGATTAAGGTTCAAGGTCGCCACCATGTAGAGTTTTTGGTGCTTCCTGAACGCCGAGAACATCAGCGCCTCAGTGCTATTCTTGAACAGTGGGCTGGTGGGGTAGAATGGGCGGAATTGGTGAAAAATACCACTCTTGATGAAGGGGATATTGTCAGGATTATCAGACGCACTCGAGATTTTCTCTCGCAAATTCCCCATGTTCCTCACCTCAGTAGCACGCTGAAAGATAATGCGATCGAGGCTAAAAATTTAATCGATCGCTTCCCGGTTAATGAGGGTGTGCAGTAAAGGGATCATGGATGATTTTGGCTTCCTCTCCCTTCTGGGGAGGGAGGCTAGATGATGGCTAGATGTCGCCCCTACAACTTACTTGATAATGGGTAATATTGGTTATTACGAAAATGTCTCCAATTTCCACCAAAACTGAAACTATTGCAGCGATCGCCACCGCCATTGTACCACAACAGGGCAGTATTGGCATTGTCAGAATGTCTGGCTCGGAAGCTGTCGCGATCGCTAAAACCCTATTTAAAGCCCCAGGAAATCAGCCCTGGTCAAGTCACCGCATTCTCTATGGTTATATCCATCATCCCCACACACAGCAACTCGTCGATGAGGCTTTATTGCTATTAATGCTCGCTCCCCGCTCCTACACCCGCGAAGATGTGGTAGAATTTCACTGTCACGGTGGTATTATCCCCGTTCAACAGGTCCTACAGCTTTGTTTACAAGCGGGAGCCAGACTAGCCACCCCTGGAGAGTTTACCCTGCGGGCGTTTCTCAATGGGCGACTAGACTTGACTCAAGCTGAGAGTGTCGCTGAACTGGTTGGGGCTAAGTCTCCCCAGGCTGCTAGTGCGGCTTTGGCTGGACTGCGGGGAAAATTGGCGGCTCCCATACATCATCTGCGATCGCTCTGTTTAGATATTTTAGCAGAAATTGAAGCCAGGGTCGATTTTGAAGAAGATTTACCCCCCTTAAATGAATCGGAAATTATCCACCAATTGCAAGAAGTCTTACAGCAATTAACGGATATATTAGACACAGCAGATAGGGGAGAACTCTTACGCACAGGTTTAAAAGTGGCAATTGTCGGTCGTCCTAATGTGGGGAAATCTAGCTTATTAAATGCTTGGAGTCGTAGCGATCGCGCCATTGTCACAGACCTACCGGGAACCACTAGAGATGTGGTAGAGTCTCAGCTAGTGGTCGGTGGTATTCCCATTCAAGTTCTCGATACGGCTGGGATTCGTAAATCTGATGATAAAGTGGAACAAATTGGGGTAGAAAGGTCACAGATAGCGGCTCAATCAGCGGATTTGGTATTATTTACCCTCGACTGTGAAAACGGCTGGACAGAAGCGGAAAATGAGATTTATCAGCAGGTCAAAAATCGACCGATAATTATAGTGATGAATAAAAGCG
Organism: Limnospira sp.; assembly: GCF_051859755.1. NCBI lineage: Bacteria > Bacillati > Cyanobacteriota > Cyanophyceae > Oscillatoriales > Sirenicapillariaceae > Limnospira > Limnospira sp. The sequence continues at coordinate 3,462 of NZ_JBIMLI010000059.1, read as the reverse complement.
ATCGCCTATCCTCAGCACAGCTCGAAAATTTACGTCAATCTATTATTAACCAACTGGACATTAAACCCTCGTTAATTATTGCGACCGCCGCCACTCTTAATCAAGGGATTACCGATTTAGAAGAGAGTATCCTTAACGCTGTTCACACGGAAAACCTACAATCAGCTAATCTGGAATTTGCCATTAACCAGCGTCAAGCAGCAGCCCTTACCCGCGCGAAAATAGCCCTAGAACAAGTGGAAAACACCATAAGCGATCGTCTACCCTTTGACTTTTGGACTATCGACCTACGCGGCGCAATTCACGCCCTAGGAGAAGTCACCGGAGAGGAAGTTACCGAATCAGTATTAGACCGGATTTTCAGTCGATTTTGTATTGGGAAATAATCAACAATCATCCATCATTACTGACAGGAGGGAGAGTAATCATAGAATTAATGCGATCGGCAAGTCGAGAGAATGGTAAACTTTGAACAATCACAATACCCGGTCCCGTCATTTTCGCCAAAAATAAGCCTTCCCCACCAAATAACGCATTACGAAAGCCACCCACAAATTGAATATCATAGCGCACCGAGGGAGAAAAAGCCACCAAACACCCCGTATCAACTCGCAAAGTTTCCCCAGGTTGTAAATTTTTTTGAATCATCGCCCCTCCCGCTTGAATAAAAGCCAGACCATCCCCTTTTAGTCGTTGCAGAATAAATCCCTCTCCCCCAAAGAAACCAGCCCCTAATTTCTTAGTAAATGCCACATTAATTTCCGTACCATTAGCCGCACACAAAAACGCATCTTTTTGGCACAAAAATTCGCCACCAATTTGAGCTAAATCAACCGGAATAATTTGCCCTGGTGAAGTCGCAGCAAAACCGACCCTAGAACGTTGTTTCCCATTATTTAAAAACGTAGTAATAAAGAAACCTTCTCCAGTAAGCATCCTTTTAAAACCAGAGAATAAGCCCCCTTTTCCCATACCCGTTTGCATTTGAATACCATCTTCCATATAGGTCATGGTTCCCACTTCTGCTTGAACTCCCTCACCGGGGTCTAGTTCAATTTCCACCAATTGCAAATCATTACCATAGATTTTGTAATCAATTACATCAGCCATAAGTAAAAACACCGTAAAAAGCCACTATTGAGGGCAAGCCCGAAGACTTGCCCCTGTATGTCAAGGGAAATGAGATTAGCGGTCTACTGACCCCATAATAATATCTACACTTCCCAAAATCGCCACAATATCAGCCACTTTTTCACCTTTAACTAAATCGGGAAAAATTTGCAAATTATTAAAGTCTGCTGCCCGAATTTTAAACCGCCAGGGGAAAACATTATCATCACCGATAATATAAATGCCCAATTCTCCTTTACCGCTTTCCACCCGCACATAATGTTCTCCAGAAGGAATCTTAAAAGTCGGAGCAATTTTTTTCCCAATAAACTGGTAATCAAAATTATTCCACTCAGACTTAGGCCCTCCCATCATCCGTTGTGCCTCTAAATTCTCGTAGGGACCCCCAGGAAGACCATCTAAGGCCTGGCGAAGAATTTTAACAGATTCCCGCATTTCCCGAATTCGCACCACATAACGGGCGAGGCAGTCCCCGGCAGTTTCCCAGTGAACATCCCAATCAAAATCATCGTAACACTCATAATGATCCACCTTACGAAGATCCCAATCAACCCCAGAAGCGCGCAACATAGGGCCAGATAGTCCCCAGTTAATCGCTTGTTCACGGGTAATAACTCCCAAACCCTCAATACGGCGGCGGAAAATCGGGTTATTGGTGATTAGTTTTTCATACTCATCAACTTTGGGGAGAAAATAATCGCAGAAATCGTGGCATTTATCAACCCAACCATAGGGAAGGTCGGCGGCGACTCCACCAATGCGGAAGTAGTTGTTATTAACCATGCGATAGCCAGTAGCAGCTTCCCAAAGGTCATAAATCATTTCCCTTTCCCGGAAGATGTAGAAGAAGGGAGTTTGCGCCCCTAAATCTGCCAGAAATGGTCCTAACCAGAGTAAATGATTGGCGATCCGGTTTAACTCTAACATGATTACCCGGATGTACTGGGCACGTTTGGGAACCTCAATATTAGCCAGCATTTCCGGGGCGTTGACTGTTACCGCTTCATTGAACATCCCGGCGGCATAATCCCAACGGCTAACGTAGGGAACATACATGACATTAGTCCGGTTTTCGGCGATTTTTTCCATGCCCCGATGTAGGTAGCCGATGACTGGCTCACAGTCTACTACATCCTCGCCATCAAGGGTGACAATTAGCCTCAACACTCCGTGCATGGAGGGGTGATGAGGTCCCATGTTGATGACCATGGGTTCGGTGCGAGTTTCGATTCTGCTCATATCGTTTTTGATCGCGCTAGAGTTTATGATGGTCTTATAGTCTCGTCAAATCTGCGTAACTTGCCGATTAATTTGAGTTTCCTTTAACTGATTATAGGTATTTTGGGGTGTCTGAGAAAGGTAGAGATTTGGATAATGTGGAATTCGGTGGGAAATTTGTCCATATTCCGGTTCTGGGGCGGGAGTTAATTGAGGGGTTAGCAGTCCAGGAGGGTGGTCACTATCTCGATGCTACGGTTGGCGGCGGGGGACATACAAGGATGATTTTTCAAGCAGCCCCTAATGTGCGAGTGACAGCCATTGACCGTGATTTAGAAGCGATCGCCGCTGCCAAGTCCATGTTAATGGATACTATCGGTAATTGTGGCGCGCGCCTGAAATTTTGGCACGGAAACTTTAGCCAATATCCATCGAGTCCCTCACAATTTGACGGCATCATAGCCGATTTAGGGGTGAACTCCCATCAACTCGATACCCCAGGACGAGGATTTAGTTTCCGTCATTGTGGACCATTAGATATGCGAATGAACCCACAAGACCCCCTCAGCGCCGCCGAAATCATTAACACCTGGGACGAAAAACAACTGGCTGACATCTTTTATACCTACGGCGAAGAAAGGCTATCTCGGCGCATAGCAAGGCAGATTGTCGAAAAACGCCCCTTTCAGACCACCGAACACCTCGCTAATGCGATCGCCAATTGTGTACCCTCCAAGTACCGTTATGGGCGAATACACCCAGCTACCAGAGTTTTTCAAGCCCTACGCATAGCCGTTAACGGAGAACTAACCGCCCTAGAAACCTTCCTAGAAACCGCCCCCACCTGGCTCAAACCCCGAGGACGTATCGGCATCATCAGTTTCCACAGCCTAGAGGACAGACCAGTTAAACACGGATTTCGCCATCATCCCCTACTGAAAGTCTTAACCAAAAAACCCATAACTCCCCAGCCAGATGAAATTAACCAAAATCCTCGCGCCCGTTCCGCTAAACTTAGATTAGCCGAAAGAAGTGCAAGTCAGCACCCCCGGCTGAAGCACGGGGGCTTCGTGCCCCCCTTTCAGGTAGCTGACCAGCTATAGCCTTAACTGG
>NZ_JBIMLI010000058.1:0-28088 GCF_051859755.1 Limnospira sp. | reverse complement strand
ACCTCCACCCAACCTATAATAATTAACAATTAATAATTAATAATTAATAATTTTAGCCATGTAGGTTGGGTGAAACGTAGTGAAACCCAACATAACTGAGAGATGGTGGCGTTGGGTTTCGTGACCTCCACCCAACCTACTCAAATGGGGGAAAAAGGCGATACTGAGAGATGGTGGCTCGATGTTTGGTGACTTTCATGAGTCCTGGTCTTGGGGTTTTAGTTTTTTACATTTTGACCCATTCTGATATTAACGAGTTGAGAATGCCAATAAAATGTTGCAATGTTTCCTTGATGTTTCCTATGTTTCCATTTTTTAACAATTGACGTGGAGTGATGCAGCTCTGAAAGCAACATCTACAATAGTGAAATCATGGGTAGATTAAGGATTTTCCGTGGCGATCGCATATACCGGGGGTACTTACCATTGGAGGAGGTGAATGGGATAGCACAGGAAATTAGGGCGCGTTCATTTGGTCACTCAGTAACGATTACAGCCCTTTCAGTAATCATGCAATACGCTCTCGCTCGTCCCGGTCCCCCCTGGGATGCAGATTTAGGGTGAGGGTAATGTTTAGTGCGATTTCCCGGCTGTATTTTTCGCACTAACAGCATACTCTTTAGCTTTCATCGCCAAGGGGAAGGGAAAATTGGCGAAATAAGGCCAGCGATTTCTTAAATTGTGAACAGGCATTAGCCAGGTTATCCTGAAACCTGCAACCTGTAACGGTTGTGGTTTTTTTTGTTGTGGCGCGCCACTTTTTTCTCATAATACCTCGCGCCTTACTCTCTCGAGTATTGCCCCGAATGGTATTACTACATCAGTGTTTGGAGGCGATCGCTACTTTTTACTCCCATTACTCAGATCCTCTGTTACCATCGGCGATCGCCTGCTGACAATTACTCTAAAACTCCCTACAGTAAAGGTTTTGCCAGATTGTAAAGAAATGTTAAAGCGTTTTTTATTAAAAAATGTTGCACAAACTTGATTTGGTTGCTAAAGTGTGCATAGCGAACAATAGTAAGTAAAAAAGAGAAAGTAAAAAGGAGAACTGTGAGCTATGTTGTACGCTACCGTGACCTGTGATGTATCCTCAGTCAGCAACTGAGTTGAAGCCTCGATTCGTTCATATCATCATCAGCAAACTGAGTATGAGCTATCAATCAGCAAACTTTCCGCTCCAGAAACGAGAGCTAACCCAGAGGGATTTTGTTGTTCTTCACAATTTTAGCGTCCGCCTGGGTTGAACAGAATTTAGTCCAATCAATTGATTTAGCCGCCACTGTAGTGGAGTCCTAGTGTCCTGGCGGTATTTCACCACAGACAGGAGATTTTTATGAATATCCAAGGTATTACAGCCCTAATTACAGGGGCTTCCCGTGGTATCGGACGAGCGATCGCCCTAGAGTTAGCCCGCAATGGCGTGGGTCGTCTGTTATTAGTCGCCCGCGATCGCCAAAAATTAGCAGAATTGGCAGCAGAACTCAGCGACATGGAAGTAGAAGTGATCACCCTCGCCCTAGATCTCACACAACCCACAGAAGTCAATATCGCCTTAGCCCAAGCATGGCGAACTCACGGCCCCATTGATTTATTAGTGAACTGCGCCGGGGTCGCCCATCAAACCCCCTTCTTGAAATCTAAATTACCCCAAGTCCAAGAAGAACTATCCCTAAACCTGATGGGACTTTACACAGTCACCCGTGCGATCGCCCGACGTATGGCCACCCGAAACCAAGGAACCATCGTCAATGTATCCAGTCTCATGGGCAAAATCGCCGCCCCCACCATGTCCACATACTCAGCCACTAAATTCGCCATCCTAGGCTTTACCGAGGCACTAAGGTCTGAATTAGCCCAACACAATATCAAAGTTATGGCTTTACTTCCCACCCTCACCGATACAGACATGACCCGCCACCTGCAACTATTTCGCTGGGTCACTCCCATGACCCCCCAACAGGTTGCCCAAGTGTTAATTATCGGACTGCGGAAAGACTCCCCAGAAATTCTGGTAGGGTGGCAAAGTCACCTAGCCGTTTGGTGTCGTCGCATTGCCCCCTGGGTAATGAACAAAGTCTTAAAAATGGCATCTCCCCTTTCTCGGAATTATCCCGAGTCTCCCACAGCTTGGCGGCGAGTAGGTGCTGCTTCCCGCTAACCTCTCATTGCACAATGGATAATTAATCATCTGGTAGGGGCGGGTTCCGCAGTTAATTCGATTTCTGAAAAATCATATTACTAAACCCCCCCTATCCCATACTGATCATAATTCTGACAGTCACAGCATCTTCTTTGCTAGAATTATTGACTGTTCATTCTCATTTGAGCAATCATCAACATGATGTTAAACGGTCTAGCCACTGAACTTTCAGGCATTGTAGTTTCCTTGAATGGAATTTTAACAGGATTTTGTCAACTGTTGGCACTGTTTGTAATTGCCATTGGCGTGACCCGTGCTTTAGTGATTTTTATTAAAGATGCCTTATTTAAAGGTCAGGCTACCGAAGCCTTTCAACGAGGCCGTTTAGTCATGGGTTATTCATTTTCCCTAGCCCTCAGTTTTTTAATTGGAGCCACTATTTTAAAAACCATGATTTCTAGCCGTTGGGATGATATCGCCCGGTTAGCTGCTATTATTGCCGTGCGAACTGTCCTAAATTATCTACTACTTCAGGCAATTAGCAAGGCAACTCCAGAAGTTGAACAAATTAGCACTCCCGCCGAAACTTAATCAAAAACTACAGATAATCTCACCAGAAAAAACCTGTCAATTGCTGAGTAATCCGCCATTATGCCCGCCCTAGAGGGGACAAGCATATAGCTGACCCCCCTTGAGTCTGTCAGTCTTAAAAAGAGTAGGCTGTCTGTAATGCCCACCAAATTAGAAGGCCGATACTACCCAAAATCAGTAGTGAAGAAACAATCACAACCGTAGGGCTATCTGCTCCCTTAAACTTCATAATTCCTCTATCTAGGTCTGATGGCATATACACTTCCTCCTACTTTAAGTTTTGTTTGAGTCCAACTAAGCAGGTTGGAGATCGTCGCTCTTCACCTACCTAGATTTTACCCAAACAATAATTATACAATATCTAATGCTTGCTAGGTATAGTTTTCCCTTGACAATGCCCCCAGCCGATCGCCTACCTAGGGGAGACTGGTTAAGTTAGCTAGTCCTCCCCCCTTTGACCTCTGCCAAGACCTCTGCCAAATTGTCAGAAATCTATTATAATGGTGACTTTGATATTTTCACTGACATTAAAAACACCATTTTCGCAGTTATGGCTACTTTTCGAGAAATTTGTCAATACTATCGAGATTATCGTTTATTAGCAATTCTTAGTATCAGTGCATCGAGTTTTTTTGAACTAATTGATTTGCTAGTACCATATACGATCGGACAGATTTTAAATGTCCTGTCTGGTCAAGGTGCAGATGGCTTCATACAGTTAACAGTCACAGCGATCGCCTCCGCCACTGGGCTACCAGACCAACAGACCACAGCTTTAATCATATTACTAGGTATCATTTTTTTAGTCACCGTTATCAAAGCACCTATTCAGCCTTGGTTAGGCTCATGGTTTCACTGGTTAATCCCCCTAGCTGCGCGGCGAGACCAGCATCAGAATGCTCTCCAAAAAATCTTGACTTTACCCCTAGAATTTTACGAAGAAAATAACCCCGGTCGCATTGCTAACCGCATCACCAAAGGCATAACTAACCATACCTGGACTTACCCAGAAATAGCAGGTCAATTAATCCCGAAACTCGTGCGAGTCATCGGTATTTTCATAGTGATTTTTTTCATTAAGTGGCAAATAGCCATATTTTTCTTAGTGTCTTTTGTCTTTATTCTGTCCTTTACCCTCGTCAAACTTCGACATCTCATTAGATTAGAAACCCGACTAGACAGCCATCAAGAAAACACCGAAAGTCGCAACTCGGAAATCATCACTAACATCAAAACTGTCAAAGCCTTTGCTACCGAAAATCAGGAACTTGAACGACAAAGCACTCGCCTAAACCGAGAGTTAACCGTAGTTATCCATCGCATTCACCGAGACTATGTAAAACTCGCTACCTACCAAAATACAACGGTGCAATTTTGTTTATTTATGGTATTGGGTTTTACTTTGTTTGCTACCTTTGGAGGGCAAATGTCTCTGGGGTATTTTGTGGTTACTTATACCCTCTTTAGCATGGCTTATTCTGAACTAACTCCCATTAGTTTATTGGCGGAAGTTTTTGCGCGACGCTATTCTTCTATGGTGCGTTTTTATGAGTTTATGCAGTTGAAAGAGGGACAAGATGCCATCAAATTAAACTCGGAAAATCATCAGGTATCCTATCACTTTAAGGGTAAAGTTGAATTGCAAAACTTAACCTTTGGCTATATCCCAGAAAAACCAGTTTTGCAGGATATTAACCTGTTTATAGAACCCTGTCAAACTGTCGCGCTGGTGGGTCATTCCGGTTCCGGTAAGTCTACCTTGGTCAAGCTATTATTTCGCTACTTTGAACCATTACAGGGTCGCATTTTAATCGATGGTGAAAATATCCAAGATTTGGATGTGACCGCCTATAGGCGACGTTTAGCTATCGTTCATCAAGATGTTGATATCTTCAATGGAACCTTGTTAAATAACCTCACCTATGGCAACCCTAACGCTACCCTAGATGAAGTTAACGAAGCCTGTAAAATTGCCCGAGCCGATGAGTTTATTAATCAACTTGATAAGGGTTATTATACTACTGTGGGAGAACGAGGAATGCGCCTGTCTGGGGGGCAAAAACAGCGGTTAGGTATTGCTAGGGCATTGTTAGTCAATCCTGATATCTTGATTTTTGATGAAGCTACTTCTAGCTTGGATTATGAATCAGAACGTTCCATTCAAATAGCCATGCAAAATATTCTGGGAACTCGGACTACAATTATTGTGGCTCACCGTCTCAGTACCATTCGGGAAGCTGATAAAATTGTGGTATTAGATCATGGTAAAATTGTCGAGATCGGTAGTCATGATGAGTTACTTAATCACCGGGGAATTTATCGGAGATTACACGCACTCCAAGAAACTGGGGACGTGATTTGAGTAGAAGGGGGCGAAAATTAGCCCCCCCTTTAACAAGAGCTTTAATCACTATTAACAGGGACCCTCTGAACCGTCTGGCATAATCGCGCCACAAAAGGTCGCCCCCTCTAATCTAGCATTATTTAAGTTGGCATTATTCAAATTAGCCTGATCTAAATTAGCACCTTCCAGAAAGGCGCGATACATATCTGACCAGGATAAGTCACTATTAGAAAGGTTAGCTTGTCTAAGGGTGGTGCTGTGTAACCTGGCATCCCGCAGGTCTGCACCTGCTAAATTTGCGCCAATTAGGTTGGCTGAACTTAGATCCGCACCTCTTAATTTTGCCCCCCGCAGGTCACTATTTTGCAAATTAGCACCTATGAGAGCCGCGCCGTCTAGTTCGGCTTCCTGTAGGTTGGCTCCACTGAGATCGCACTGCTGACACTGTTTGGTATTTAGCAATTGTTGGATGTCTCGGGGTCGGGCGGCGATCGCCTCAATTCCTAACCCTATTACAGCCAGAAGACCGGGAACAATAACTATTAATTTCATCGAAAACCTGACCAATACTAGCCCGACTTTGACATCATACTATATTATATAGGGGGCTAACTCATGTTAAATCTATTAGCCCCTTTTATTGATTTCAATAGGCTACAGTCATGTTAACATATTTACTAACTACGGTAATCACCTCCTGATAGTTTTTGAATAAACGGTAGGTTGATAGGCTACCATTTACAAACATTGGTAGGGCGGGAGTTGGCATTAATGTGGTGATAAATGTATTCACAATGCACCACAAAATTACCAGGGTAATGCAGCCGATCGCTCCAATTATCACTAGGTCACTGCTTTTTAGTCGCAGGAAACCTATGTACGTCGCCTGTCCAGGCAGCGTCATTAAAGACAGGGGTATTTTAGGTGTCATCACTAACCGCTCAGAATCTAGGGTGGGTATAACAAACCAGGTCTATACCAACCTAAGGAAACTGAATTGCCAAGCTATCTAATTGTCTTAGAAAGTGTGCGCCTCAGCCTCCTCTCAATGCCTACGGAGTTAGCTGACGGGCTAGGGCTGAGAGTTGCCCTTCTCTTTATCTCTGTCGGTTGTTGACAGAAACACTTTGCGAGATTAGCCCCAAAAATTTGGTTCCTCCGCTCCGACCACATCACCGCGTCTGCACCTGCTCGAAAAGTACATAACGGCAATATTTTACTTTCGCCGGATTAGGCTGACTGTTTGTTTTCTATATAATCCCATTCTAAATTACCAAATATCAAATCGTCAAGAAATTGTGAAATTTTTTTTTGACAGGGAAACAACGGATGATATTCTCAGGGGGAAGGGTGGCTAGATCTCGGAAGCGATCGCCGATCGCCCTGCATTGAGAAAAACTCAACAGGGGGGTTGTGGGGAAGGATGTCAATTGGAAAATTTCCCCTTTAGTGCTAGAGTTAGCAATTGACCACTACTGACAAGAACCATGTCTGCGCCCCCTAGCGCCCCAACTGTAACAACATTTCCCCTCGCCGCCGTGGTGGGACAAGAAGCGATCAAATTTGCCCTGCTGCTGGCCGCAGTTGATCCCGGCTTAGGAGGTGTGGTAATTGCTGGACGGCGGGGAACCGCTAAATCAGTGATGGCCAGAGCCCTTCATGCCTTATTACCGCCCCTAGAAGTAGTAAAAGATGCGATCGCCAACATTCCCCCCAACTGGGAAGCGGGAGAACCCACCCCAGAAACCGCAATCATCCCCGCGCCCTTTGTACAAGTTCCCCTAGGGGTAACAGAAGATAGGCTGATAGGTTCAGTAGACGTAGAAAAATCCGTTAAACAGGGCGACACCGTATTTCAACCCGGCTTATTAGCCACAGCCAACCGAGGAGTCCTTTACATTGACGAAATCAACCTCCTCGATGACAATATAGCCAACCTGCTGCTAACAGTTTTAACGGAAGGGCGCAACGTCATTGAAAGGGAAGGGATCAGCTTTGAACATCCCTGCCAACCCCTATTTATCGCGACCTATAACCCGGAAGAAGGTCCCCTGCGAACCCATTTACTCGATCGCATTGCCATAGCCCTATCTGCTGATGGAGTCCTGAGTTTAGATCAACGGGTGCAAGCAGTAGACCAAGCCCTCGATTATTCCCAGTCTCCCGAGGCATTTCTCCAGCAATATACAGAAGACTTAGATAACCTGAAAACTCAAATTCTCCTAGCCAGAGAATGGCTAAAAGATGTCACCATCACCTCAGAGCAAATTCTGTACCTGGTAGAAGAAGCCATCAGAGGGGTAGTTCCCGGACACCGGGCGGAACTGTTTGCGGTGCGAGTAGCTAAGGCTTCGGCGGCTTTAGATGGTAGAAATAGCGTTAATGCTGATGACTTGCGGCGGGCGGTAGAATTAGTTATTGTACCCAGAGCCACAGTAATTCAGACCCCCCCCGAAGAACAACAACAGCCACCACCCCCACCCCCACCACCCCCCCAAGGTGAGGACGAACCGGAACCAGAGGACGAAGACGAAGACGAAGAACCGGAAACCGAACCCCCAGAAGAAGAAGAAAATAGCATCCCAGAAGAGTTTGTGTTTGACCCGGAAGGGGTGGTGCTAGATCCAACGGTGTTGTATTTCTCGCAAATGGCAAACCGACAGGGTAAAACTGGCAGCCGCAGTATGATTTTTTCAGAGGATCGCGGTCGGTATGTTAAACCCATGCTACCCAAGGGTAAAGTACAACGCATTGCGGTAGATGCTACCCTACGGGCGGCAGCACCCTATCAGCGATCGCGACGGTTACGATATCCTGAACGTCGGGTAGTGGTAGAACAGGGGGATATTAGATCTAAGCGCCTAGCCAGAAAGTCCGGGGCTTTGGTGGTGTTTGTGGTGGATGCTTCCGGGTCTATGGCCCTAAACCGGATGCAGTCAGCCAAAGGCGCGGTAATGCAGCTATTAACTGAGGCTTACCAAAGCCGCGACATGGTGTCGTTAATTCCCTTCCGAGGGGAACAGGCGGAAGTTTTGTTACCGCCTACTCGGTCAATTGCGGCCGCCAAACGACGCTTGGAAAGGATGCCCTGTGGGGGTGGGTCTCCCCTGGCTCACGGACTAACTCAAGCGGTGCGGGTGGGGATGAATGCTAAACAGTCTGGAGATATCGGACAGGTGGTAATTGTAGCAATTACGGACGGCCGAGGTAACATTCCCTTAGCCCGATCGCTCGGTGAACCTATCTTAGAAGGTGAAAAACCGGATATTAAAGGGGAATTGCTGGAAATTGCTGCCAAAATTCGTGGTTTGGGTATTCAATTGTTAGTCATTGATACGGAAAATAAATTTGTCTCGACAGGTTTTGCCAAGGAATTGGCGAAAACGGCAGGAGGTAAGTATTATCATTTACCCAAAGCCACAGATCAGGCGATCGCAGCTATGACTCAAAATGCCATTCGTGATGCGATCGGTTAAAGTATAGATAACCAATAGGTTTTTTCCATGGAACCTGTTATTTCCCATTCTGGGGAAAAGCCATCCCCAGGCAGGTTTTACCCATGGTTGCTAGAGGTTTTCCAGGGTCTCAGAAATTCCGTCAATTGGTCATCTGTCCGCCTGGTAAAAATTTGCCTATAATACCGGAAAACAGTTAGTCCCAACCCTAGACTAATATTGTGCTTCCTAATGCTCAGGATTAACCAATAGTGTTTTGAGTGGAAATTTATGAGTATGTTTAATGCTACTGCCATTCTCATTGATGCCTTCGTCCAACGCCTACAGGCTGGTTACCGCCGTACCTATGGGGGATTTAAACCAGACTACCCCGAAATAATTGCTTGGGCTGGCACAATGGCTCTGGAAAATATCGCCAACTGTGACGCTTTATACCACAATGTCGAACATACTATGCTTGTCACCCTAGTAGGACAAGAAATTCTGCGCGGGAAGCATATTCGAGAGGGGGGAGTCACGCCAGAAGACTGGTTACACTTTACCATTTCACTCCTATGTCATGATATCGGCTATGTGAAAGGAGTATGTCGGCGAGACCAAGACGCTAATGGTTTATATGCGACAGGAATTGATGATGGTATGGTTTCCATAAGTTCAGGCGCAACCTCGGCTAGTCTGACTCCCTACCATGTCGATCGCGGTAAATTAGTCATAGATGAACGCTTTGGTGGTCATAAACTAATTGATGCGGAACAAATTAAACGCAACATTGAACTAACCCGGTTTCCCGTCCCGGCTGATGAAACTCACCAAGACCGCCAGAATTACTCAGGACTCGCGCGCGCGGCTGATTTAATCGGTCAACTCAGTGACCCTCGCTACCTCAAAAAGATTAGTTCCCTATTCTACGAATTTGAAGAAGTCGGGACTAATAAAGTCCTAGGTTACAAAACCCCCGGCGACCTCCGTAATAATTACGCCAAATTCTACTGGAATGGTGTATTTCCCTACATTCCCGCCGCCTTGCGATATTTACAACTGACCCAGGAAGGGAAACAAGTTGTGGCTAACCTATACGCTAACGTTTTCCAGGTGGAAAATGAACGGCGTATCCTCAGCGAAAGCGAGAAATATCTGCCAGATAATTCATCCATTGGTGAAGAAAATGGCTACAACGGCGACAAAAACGGTAGTTCAGACCTACCCAAATTTAGCGAAATGTCTAATTTGAATTTGTGAACGACCAAACACCAAAAACCCCAACCCCGGAAATTTCCCAAAAACTTGAACAGTTGAGGCTAACTGTCCAACGGGCTAGTTATGCCTATTATGTTCTGGATGCTCCGACTATGGAGGATGGGGTTTACGATCGCCTATATCGGGAACTGCAAGAACTCGAAACCCAATACCCAGAACTAATCTCTCCTGATAGTCCTACCCAGAGAGTCGGAGAAAAACCCGCTACTCAGTTTGAGTCTGTACGCCATAATATCAGTCTTTATAGCCTGGAAAATGCCTTTAATATGGCAGAACTCCAGGCTTGGGATGAAAAATGGCGACGTTTTCTTGGTAACTGGGCAGCGGAAGATAATAACTATATCTGTGAACTCAAAATAGATGGTTCGGCGATCGCTCTCACCTATCACGATGGCATATTAGTTAGGGGTGCGACTCGTGGGGATGGAGTCACTGGGGAAGACATTACCCAAAATATTAAAACTATCCGCTCTATTCCCCTAAAATTACATCTGGATAACCCGCCGCCTGTGGTGGAAGTTCGGGGGGAGGCTTTCCTCTACAACCGTATTTTTGCGGAAATTAACCAGGAAAGACAAAAAAACGGAGAGCCACTATTTGCTAACCCGCGTAATGCGGCCGCCGGAACCCTGCGACAACTTGACTCCCGCATTGTGGCTGCTCGACACTTGGATTTTTTCGCCTATACTTTACACCTAGACTCCCCCAATTTACATGATCACTGGGATTGTCTGGAGTTGCTCCCAAAAATGGGCTTTAAAGTCAATCCTAATCGCCAACTGTGTCAATCTTTGCTGGAAGTTCAGCAGTATTTTAATACTTGGGAAACTCAGCGCCGAGAATTACCCTATATGACTGATGGGGTGGTGGTTAAGCTAAATTCCCTCAGTCTCCAAAAACAGTTGGGAGAAACGAGAAAATTTCCCCGCTGGGCGATCGCCCTTAAATATCCGGCGGAAGAATTGCCCACTAAGATTATATCAGTTACTTTCCAGGTCGGACGTACTGGAGCCTTGACTCCGGTGGCTGAACTTGAACCCATACAGTTAGCTGGAACAACTGTTAAACGCGCTACACTTCATAATCAAGACCGCCTGACTGAATTAGACCTACATATTGGCGATACGGTAATTGTCCGTAAGGCTGGGGAAATTATCCCGGAAGTGGTGCGAGTATTGCCGGATTTGCGACCAACTGGCGCTAAACTGGTGACTATGCCGACTCATTGTCCTGAGTGTGGGGAAACTGTGGTAAAAACTCCACCGGAGGCGGTCACCCGCTGTATTAATTCCTCTTGTCCGGCTATTGTGCGCGGTTCTATTATTCACTGGTGCGGAAGAAGGGCTTTAGATATTAATGGTATTGGGGAAAAGCTGGTTCAGCAATTGGTTGAGACTCAATTGGTGCGATCGGTCGCTGACCTTTATCATCTTAATATGGATCAGTTGGTTGCCTTAGAACGCCAGGGCCAAAAATCAGCCCAGAAAATTCTGGAGGCGATCGCCGCTTCTAAAAAACAACCCTGGCATCGAGTATTATATGGTCTAGGTATTCGCTATGTCGGAGAGGTTAATGCTGAGTTACTCGCTCAAAATTTCCCGAGTTGTCAGAGTTTGGCGGCGGCTTCTTCCGCACAAATAGAAGGCGTTTATGGTATCGGCGCGGAAATTGCTACTTCTGTTTATCAGTGGTTCCAAAATCCTGCTAATATCAGTTTATGCGATCGACTTGAACAATCTGGTTTACAGCTTGCCAGTGTGCCGTCAACTGCACTAAAATCTACTCCCCAAGCGCAACCTTTCGCCGGAAAAACCTTTGTGCTTACCGGAACATTACCTACTCTCACCCGAGAGGAAGCTAAATCTATCATTGAGAAAGCTGGGGGAAAAGTAACTAATTCTGTTACCCAAAAAGTCGATTATTTACTATTAGGAGACAAGCCGGGATCGAAATTAGCAAAAGCTCAAAATCTGGGTATCGCAGAGTTATCCGAATTAGAGCTTTTAGAGATGGCAAAATAAGCCATGATTTAGGGTGTAAATTAAAGCCACAAATCATCATCATTGAACTGATGTATTAATTTACCAATCTCAATCCGGGTGACATATTCAGGGCTTGCTCAACTATATTTCTGCTACTTTTAGCCAGTCAATCCGATTAAATATACCTCTAAAAGCGCCATAGAAATATATGCTCAAAACCAATCAAATCATCTCCCTGCTGCTCATTTTTATTCCCATTTCCATTGTCGCCGAATATGGACACTGGGGAGCCACTATAATCTTTATAACCGCCGCCCTAGCCATTATTCCCCTGGCGGCTTGGATGGGTACAGCTACCGAAGAAATAGCAGTAGTTCTCGGCCCTAATTTAGGAGGGTTAATGAATGCCACATTTGGCAATGCTACCGAATTAATTATCGGTTTTGTCGCTCTCAAAGCCGGATTGGTAGAGGTAGTCAAAGCCAGCATTACCGGGTCAATTATTGGCAACTTATTACTGGTAATGGGTTTAGCCATGTTTCTGGGAGGATTAAGGTTCAAAGAACAAGAATTTCCCCCAGTAGTGGCTCGTCTGAATGCCTCAGCCATGACCTTAGCAGTAATTGCTATATTAGTTCCCACCGCCGTAGATGTCACGTCCAGCGGCATAGAGGAAAGCACCATGCAAACTCTGTCCGGTGCGGTGGCGCTAGTGTTGATTATAGTTTATATCCTCACCCTACTATTTTCCATGAAAACCCACTCCTATTTATATGATGTGGGATTAGCAGAAAACGAAGTAGAACCCGGAACGGGAGAAGAAATATCAGGGGAACCTCATCATCAAATCAATCTAAAATTATGGATTGTGGTGCTTTTAGTGGCTACAATTATGGTGGCGGTTGAGTCGGAGCTGTTGGTAGGTACTCTGGAAGAGGCTACCGAGAGTCTGGGTTTGACAGCACTATTTACCGGGGTGATCCTAGTTCCGATTATTGGGAATGCAGCCGAACACGCCACGGCTGTGACGGTTGCTATGAAAAATAAAATGGATCTGTCGGTGTCGGTGGCTGTAGGTTCGAGTTTACAGATTGCCCTCTTTGTAGCACCAGTGTTAGTTCTGGCGGGGTTGGTGCTAAATCAGCCAATGGATTTAGACTTTAATCCCTTTGAGTTAATAGCTGTGGCTGTATCGGTGGCGATCGCTAATTCGGTAAGTTCTGACGGCCGGTCGGACTGGTTGGAAGGGGTGTTGCTGCTGGCTGCATATATGGTTTTAGGAATAGCCTTTTTCTTTCATCCCGTCATGTTGTAACCCACCCCCAACCAACAAGCCACGTTTTGGTCGCTAATTAGTATCGAGGAGCCAAAATGTTATACTGGGTTGCAACGGTATCGGCTAGAATTATCATATATAGTAGCAGTCTTTATATGGCCGCCTTCCTGAAAGTCGCGATCGAGGCTTATGCTTTCCAGTTTGCTACTGTTTCCTTTCAATGTCTAAGCACCTATTCCCAAGCGATTGCCAAAAAGGATAGATATGTCTATGGATTTTGACGGTAGGTGGCTAAAGCCGATCTTGGCTTTTCCTCCCTGCTTTGAACAGGCAGGGCTTGCAAGTGTTAAGGTGTTTCCGTGAGTTATTGCCTCAATCCCAAATGCCCTAAACCCGATGATGAGTCGAATGCCAAACGACGCATTTGCGCTCAGTGTGGCTCTGATCTGTTTATACAGAGTCGTTATCGTGTTATCAAAAAGATGGGTGGGGGAGGATTTGGTCAAACTTTTGAGATTCTCGACCAAAAAGATAAGACTCGCAAAGTTTTAAAAGTTCTCCTCAAAGAACATCCCAAGGCGATCGCTCTGTTTAAACAAGAGGCGAAAGTTTTGAGTGAACTTAGTCATCCCGGCATCCCTAAAGTAGATAAAGATGGCTACTTTACCTTTATGCCGAAAGATGAGTCGCCGCTGCATTGTTTAGTCATGGAGAAAATCGAAGGGTTAGACCTTCAGGAGTGGATGAAGGAGCGCAAAAAAGAACCCATTAGCCCAGAATTAGCCATGGATTGGCTAAAACAACTGGTGGAAATTCTCGATCGCGTCCACAGTTTACAGTATTTTCACCGAGATATTAAACCTCAAAACATCATGCGAAAGCCTGATGGTCAACTGGTGTTAATTGATTTTGGCACAGCGCGGGAAGTGACCGAGACCATTATGGGGTTTAGTTCAAATGGCTCCGGCGAACAGGATAATGATAAGAAACGCGCCACAGGAATTGTCTCCCCTGGTTATACGCCGCCAGAACAAACGAACGGGAAAGCAGTACCTCAGTCGGACTTTTTTGCCCTGGGTCGGACTTTTGTTTATCTGTTGACGGGAAAACCCCCCACGGCTTACCCAGAAAATCCTCGCACTGGGAAACTTTTGTGGCGTAAGGGTGCGCCAAATATCCCGAAACAATTGGCGGATGTTCTTGATTATCTGATGGCACCATTTCCGGGAAATCGCCCCCAGAACCCTGGGGTAGTTCTCCAGTGTTTAGCTGAAGTGGAACTTAATCCGCCACCCCGCGATAGTGATGAAAGAGAAGATCCCAAATCAGATACCAAAGGTAAAAAGAAAGAACAGCTGAAGACGAAAATCCACCTCAGTGAACTGAAAATTAAGATTCCCTTCAAGGCTATTGGTATTCTGAGTGTGATTGTGACCATGGGGGGGTTGATTTATACCCAGGTAGACGGTTATCGGCGCTATGGCTTAATTCCGGCTAACCCTATGTTGGTGATTAGAGGGTGGCCTAATCGTATGTGGCTACTGGGGCATAAGGAGGCTTTAGGGCAGGTTTATGCTTTGGCGATCGCCCCAGACGGTGAAACTCTGGTTGCGGGAACTTTTGGCACAATTCGACGCTGGGGTATCCATTCTGGAGAGGTTTTTAATCCCGAAAGCGTCCATTCGAGTTGGGTAAGGGCCCTAGCATTCTCCCCCAATGGAGAGATTATGGTCAGTGGTAGTAATGATAAAACTATCCGTATGTGGTGGGGATCGCGTCAACGTACTATTGAAGGACATACAGGAAGTGTCCATGCTTTGGTTTTTAGTCCCAACGGTCAAATTTTAGCTAGTGGTAGCGAAGACAGGACTATTATTCTGTGGGATACCAATGGTCGGCGATTATCAACTATTCTCGCCCATGACCTCCCGGTTAATGCTTTGGCTTTCAATCCCCAGGGTAATGTTCTCGCTAGTGCTAGTGCAGATGCCAGTATCAGATTATGGAATGTCAATGTCGGTGATAGTAGTCGCCGACTGACAATTACTGGCCATGGAGATAGTATTAATGCGATCGCCTATAGCCCCGACGGTGAAACCATCGCCAGCGCTAGTGATGATGGAACCGTGCGCTTGTGGAATGCTAACACAGGGGAACAACTGCGGGTTTTTGAGGGACACAGAGGCCCGGTGAAATCCCTAGTGATTACCCCAGATGGCCAAACTTTAATTGCTGGAGGCGATCACATTGTTTTATGGAATCTCAACACCGGGGAAATAATCACTACCCTTTGGGGTCACGGAGACCTGATCACAGCCCTAGCCCTCACCCCAGACGGCAAAATCCTCACCAGTGGTAGTGAGGATAAAACCATTAAAATCTGGCAGCTAAAGCTGTAGCCCCAGAGGGGAGTTATATGGGGGGGTGTAGGTTGGCTCCGCGCGGTGGTCATTTGGGAATTAACCAGGCGATCGCTATATTGCCTAAACCCGCCCCTACTCCTCCCTCCGGGAAACTCTTAGCTTTCAGGCCCCTATTTTAGAAGCGGAAAGTAGTCCGCAGGGTTCCTACCAAAATATTAGCATTGCGGGCATTGTGATCAGGATTGGTCAAAACATAGAAGCCAGGAGTGATGGAAATGTAGTCGTTGAAAGCATAGCGATAGAAGGCTTCAATATGGAAGGAAGTATCGCGATCTTCCAAAGCGCCGATGTTATGGAAAATCACTTTAGGAGGCATTCCGATAATAATACCACCCAAATCTCCTTCACTGAAAGCATCTGGGAAGCCCATAGTCACAGCCCAGTTGAGAATGGCCGCGCTATCACTGCCATTATTCTGTTGATGAGCCCAGGTAGCTCCAAACCAGCCACCCAACTCGAACTTCTCAACTATCCGCCAGTTAAACTGGAAGCCTAGGTTATCACTGGTGGTGGCGTTATCACCAAAGGGGCGATCGGCGATCCAGCTTCCGGTAGCACCCGCCATATTGACATCGTCGCTGGTGAAATATTTACGCGCGTACTCTACCCCAAAAGCCAGCCTGTCTGTGGGTTCATAGATCAACTGAGCCGACTTAGTATTGCTACCGTTGAATAAGCCATTACCAGCAGTAGCATCGGAGGCGTTACCAGCTAAATAACCCAGATTGAGTCTGAACTGACGATCATTACCAAAGGCAAACTTAGCCGCCGCCCCTGCACCTTCTGGACCCCGGAAAATGGCAGGGTTACGCTGACCAAACCGAGAAATTGAGGCATTAGAACCGCTGTTAAATGGGGTGATCACATCCATGATGTCATCTAAATCAAGGCTGTTAGCACCGATAAAGATGTGCGCCCGACGATTGAAGGCTGGGAAACGGTAGTACAAATCATCTAGCTCTATCCCATCGGAATCGCCATCAATAGCAGTCCGAGACAT
This sequence comes from Limnospira sp., assembly GCF_051859755.1. Taxonomy (NCBI): domain Bacteria; kingdom Bacillati; phylum Cyanobacteriota; class Cyanophyceae; order Oscillatoriales; family Sirenicapillariaceae; genus Limnospira; species Limnospira sp. The sequence goes on along the minus strand of NZ_JBIMLI010000058.1, from coordinate 11,617 downwards.
TAAGGTATTGGTCAGGTTAAATCTGCTGAGGTTAGGGATATTTAACGCTTGCAGACGGGTTCTCAATAGGTCTTCGCCGGTAAAGCTGGTATCAAAGTTCAGACGAACCCGGTAGCCGAGATAGGTTTCGGTGGGGTCATCACTGGCTGGGCCAAAGGGTACCCCTGCTACATTATGACGAGAGCGATCGCCAAAGCTATCTCCTGGCCAGAACACTACTTCCCCGCGCAGTTTGGTAGTGGTGGAGAACTGATTAGCCTCCAATTCAGCCGTCCGCGCTTCCAAAGCGTACACACGGCCGCGCAAAGTTGCCAATTCCGCCGCAAACTCTTCCTGGAGCCGTTGCAGAACCGCCAAATCTTCGCGAGTTACCAAATTAGCCACAGAAGCCGCAATCAATTCGTTAACCCGTTCCAAACAGGCATTTAAACCAGCCGCAAACTCAAAACGAGTCATGGCGCGGTCTCCTCTAAAGGTTCCGTCTGGATAACCTGCAATACAGCCATAACGTTCTACCAAAGACTGAAGCGCTTGGAATGCCCAATCTGTAGGTTGAACGTCAGACAATTGAGATACAGAGGTCACCTGCTCCATAGAGTCGGCAACTTCACTGTATAGATTGATTTGTTCTAGGTCGGCAATTCTGAGTTCCTGTTCCATCTCAGGTTGTACCTGAGCTACCTCTTGGGTTTCGGCAGAGGACTCAAAACCTAAATCCATTACATTCTGAGACAGAGGAGCCGTGTTATCGACCTCTGGCGCAACTGCCATTAGCGAGGTAGTATCCGCATCCAGGCTAAATTGACTAACTCCTTCCGCTGCATCTGAAGCTAGGGATGCCACTTGGGAAGTAGTAACCAGCTTGTCTGAAGGGCTGTCTGTGGCTAATGCAGCAGTTGTGCTTAACAGAAGAGCAGCACCCAGAAAGCCTGGACTCTGCTTGAGAGTGTTCCATAGAATTTTGTTCATCATCTCAAATCTCACACCGACTTAAAAAGACCTAAGCGAGGATGTCCCCAGCTCGAATGAACCAATAGTATCACGATTTCACGTAAAACTCCTGGGAGGGTTGGAAGCTCCGTGATTGCTCACGGAGAGGAAAACTGACTCAAGCGGATGACCGCCGCCAGCACCCCCTTGCGGGGTGGAGGGGTATGGTTGCCCCTCCATGGAGCTATGGTTGGCTCCGACTCCCTTGCGGGGTAATGTTTGCTTCGCCAATGTTCAGAGTCGGTACTATCCAAATCGCACGTCCTTAACCCCTTAGAGATGTTTAACGATTCGGTTCTAGAGCCTGGAACTAGCACGCATTCCAGGGTAGGAACTTTAACTCTTGCTCTGAACGGAGCCAGTTAAGGCTATAGCTGGTCAGCTACCTGAAAGGGGGGCACGAAGCCCCCGTGCTTCAGCCGGGGGTGCTGACATCCTAACAGTAGGTGATTACATTAAACGATCGCACCCAAATTTTGTCTACGGATTGCCACAATAGAGGGCTTGGGGGGGTCTGTGGGGTTTTTACCTGGCCAGTTAGAGCCGATGGGAACCTCACGGGTTTGCATAAACTCCTGACCATCCAGACCAGTCATGGCAAACTCACGAAATTGGGATGCCATATTTCGGCGCTTACCATTATACTCTCCCGGATGTTGTACTGCCACAAATAGAGTTTGCTGATCGGGGCTAAAAAATGGTCCGCACAATTCACATTCCATGGGTCCGATCGCAAACAGATAGGCTTGACCCGCATCTGGTGGGGTGGTTGGTAAACACCACAGGGAGTTATTGCCATATATACCCATTAAATCTCTCGATGCTAAGGGTTCTCCGGCTTGATTTACCCGACCTGGGGGGACGGATTTGTTTTGAGAGCCAGTGCTAATATCTGTGACCATCCACAGATTACCTTGGCTATCAAACTCCAAATTATCTGGATTGCAAAATCCTAACCCACCTTGGAAAATTTCGCCACCCGCTGCCCACATTTCCCACCGAAATCTCAGCGCGTCCGGATCTCCATTATCCTCAATCAGACGAACTATCCATCCTGGGTCATGGGGAATAATTCCCCCTGGACCTTGAAAAATCCGCCCATCTGGTCCCTCACCATTGCGATCGCCACCTCCAGAGGTGAATGCTATATATAAGGAACCATCACCAGCAATCATAGTATCTTCTGGACGGGCGCAACAAGTAGCCCCGGCGGCACTAGCTGCTAAATGGGCATCAACCAGGATAGCACCCTGTTGGGTTTGCGAGTCGCCTAAATACAAATCTCCCAAGGTTTTGTACTGTTTCTTAAAGGCTTCGACTTCTTCATCTGTGGTAGCCACAAAACTGCCCCCTTCTGGGCGCAATGGTAAGGCTATGGCTCCCCCTATATGAACACTGGCTGGATCGGGGTTAACGGCTGTTTTAGCAGCCATAGGAATCCATTTTCCGGTTCCGTCTGGGTACAATTTGGCGGCGTATAGCATTCCGCTGGTCAATAGCCGAGAATTTTGGCGATCGCTTGGATCAATTACCCGGTCACTACTGACAAATTTATATAAATGTCCACTACGGCGATCGCATCCCGAATAGAAGGCTAGAGGTTTTCCGGCTGTTACCCTGACACCAACGGCTTCATGGCGATACCGACCCAGCCAAGTATGTTTGGTCCCATAATCTTCGGGGTCCGCTGGATTCACTTCTACAATCCAACCATATTTGTTCCCAGCTAGTCCTAAGACGTTACCCAGACCCCTGGTGGTAGAAAAGGGAGTCTCTGAAGGGGAAAAAGATGTACCATCGGGATGTACTGATTCCGTGACATAACTCTGGAAGTTTTCCTCGGCACTTAATACTGTTCCCCAAGGGGTTGTTCCCCCGGCACAGTTAGCGAAAGTGCCAATAATTTTATCTCCGAGGCGATCGTGATAACCCCGTCCCCCCTGGCGAAAAACTGCCACCGCTGGACCTGTAGCCTTGAGATAGCGTCCATCAGTCCAACCAGAAATTCCGGTAATGCGGCGATCGACAGATGAGTAAGTCCGTACCCATTTCCCCTCACTATCTCGACCGAGGGAAATTACCCCCATTCCCATATCGATTAACCCTTCTTTAGAAATCTCCAGAATTGCTTGTCTGAGAGGGTCTTTTCCCGGCAAAGAAAAAGCATCAATACTCTGGCTTTGGGCAGCCTCTAAAGCCTGTTTAACCACCGCAATAGGTAAGGATATCCCTATCACTTCCTCGTAATTTTGTCCCCAGGTACCGCTAATATACTCAAAGTTAACAGTCAAAAAACCTTGATTTTCACCAGTTTGTACAAAGGACAGATAATCATTGTTATACCCACACCGAGAATCACCCACCGGGTCTCCCCAACTGGCGATTACATCATAGGTAAACCCTTCGGGAAGTACCAAATCATCAATTACCTCGTACTTACCATATTTTCGGGATATAGCTTGATGGTCTGCACCGCTGATTTGCTCATAGGTCGGTAAAGGCATAGGACCTTTGACCGATTTAAAACTAGGGGCAAACGAGGGTGTTTCTGTAGTTGATGAACCCAGAAAATTGCTCCGATATGGTTGCTCACAGCCTTTCAAAGCCGCCGCCCCCATACCCGCAGTAATAAACAGCAAAAAATCCCGACGATTACAAGAAGCCATAAATCTGCCTATTTCTCAAACCTTGGATAATTTTAACCAAACCGATAACCAAACCCTCTAACTGTAATGATATATTCTGGTTTACTGGGTTCAACTTCTAACTTTTCTCGCAACCAGCGAATATGAACATCCACAGTTTTACTATCCCCCACAAAATCTGTACCCCAAATTACATCTAAAAGTTGTTCACGAGACCAAACTCGACGGGGATAACTCAAAAATAACTCTAGCAAACGAAACTGTTTAGGTGAGAGTTGAACTTCCTCACCCCGAACTATCACCCGACATTCTTCTTGATATAGGATGATATCTTTATATTGAAGCATCACAGGTCCTGGAAATTTCCCTATTCTTTGGCGACGGATTAACGCACGACACCGAGCGATAAATTCACGGATACTGAAGGGTTTGGTCAGGTAATCATCCGCCCCTGCTTCTAAATAAAATGCACAATTGTTGGCGTTTTCTTTGTTGCCAATAATCAAAATTGGCACAGATTGACCATGATGCCGTAACATACGACACAGATCTAAACCATTGGTTGCATCTAGAATGAGAAGGCTAAAGGGAAACTCTCCGGTAACTGCTCCTGTATTGGAAATAGAAGGCAGGGCATCTCGGCTGTCTTGGGCAATCATGATTTTATAGCCTTGTTCTTCCAAAGCAATGGATAATATATCCCGCCACGGCTCCTCATTTTCCAGCAACAAGATATGTCCATTATCTATGACATCTGAGCGGTAAGACTTCTTACTCAAATCTGGGGAAAACATAAGTATTTATTCCTGGGTGAATGATGATGTTTGTCAAAACTTAGAAGATTAACCCCCAAGTTGGCTAGTTTTGAGGAAAATTAATCTATCACCATCCATCCGACAAAGGTATGTTCTCCATTATTTATGAGTTTGAGGAGTTGTGAGTGTCTGACAATGACAACCTTATGGTCGGGGTTGACCCGACCCGCAAGCACCTCACTTGTCTCTGACTCTGGCTTAATGGCCAGGTTGTTAAACATTAGTTTCCACCCCCAATCTGCCCGGTGTTGTTGAATGTTCGTGGATCATTAGTGGAGCTATGTTCCATCGTATTTGAGATGGGTTAACTTTAGGTAAAGGAAAAGTAATGTTTTGGTTAAGCTATGGGATTTGGTTAAAATGGTGTTGCTAGTGTCTAATAAATTTATAAAAATACACAAATAAATGCTGTTACACCTAAGCACATGGCCGGAAGTGGAGGCTTACCTCCAGCAGTCTACAGGGATTATCCTACCGATTGGATCAACTGAACAACACGGACCGACGGGGTTAATTGGCACTGATGCCATTTGTGCTGAAGCGATCGCTAAAGGGGTCGGGGAGGCTACCCAAGCCTTAGTCGGTCCTACGTTAAATGTGGGTATGGCACTCCACCATACTGCTTTTCCAGGAACCATCAGTTTACAACCTAGTACCTTGATTAGGGTAATCAAGGATTATATCACATTTTTGGCAAAAAGTGGGTTTACGACATTTTTCTTTATTAACGGTCATGGGGGGAATATTGCCACCCTCAAAGCTGCCTTTTCGGAAACCTATGCCCACTTAGCTGATCTTAACTTAGCAAATAGCGATCGCATTCGTTGCCGGGTTGGTAACTGGTTTATGTGTCCATCAGTGTATAAACTAGCTAAAGAACTTTATGGGCAGAGTGAAGGTTCCCACGCTACCCCCAGCGAGGTCGCAGTTACCCAGTACCTATATCCAGAGTCCATTAAAAAAGCATCCCTCAACCCTAATGTTGCTAAAGGTCATCCCATCTATGGTGCCGCTAACTTTCGCCATAACTATCCCGACGGTCGCATGGGTTCAGACCCCAGTCTAGCTACCCCTGACCATGGCAAAAAACTCTATGAGTTAGCGGTAAAGGAACTTAGCCAGTCTTATCTGGAATTTCTCAATCAAAGTGTTTTTTGATATTGGCGGCTGGGAAAATTAGTAGTTTAAAGATGATCTATCAAGGCTGGTCGTTCATCAACGCTACAATATTATAGGTACATATTAAGTACATATTAGGTACATATTAAAGGTAGCATTGGCATACTATAAAGTTTTGCCGTCTAATTTGAGCAGCTTGTTTCGGAGAAGAGAACAGTGCCAGAGTTATTGGAGTATTTTTGGAAACCCAATTTTTATATAGCTCACGGTCATTGTTACCTGTGGCAACCTTCCTTGGTGGCACTTCATGTCATCAGTGACGGGTTAATTGTCATTGCCTATTTCTCAATTCCGGCGATGCTAATTTACTTCGTCAATAAACGCAATGATCTGCCATTTTTAAATATTTTTAAGCTATTTAGTGCGTTTATTATTCTCTGCGGTATTGGTCATGGTTTCGACATTTGGACTCTGTGGTTTCCTAATTATTGGTGGTCGGGATTTGAACGAGCCATAACTGCTTTAGTCTCGGTATATACAGCCCTAGTGTTACTGAAAATATTACCCTATTTTTTGTCATTAAAAACTCCTGAAAAATTAGAAGCGGTTAATAATGAGCTGAAAAAGCAGATTCAAGAGAGAGAAAAAACCGAGGAAATTTTGCGGGCAATTGTGATGGGTACGGCATCAGTAACTGGGGCGGATTTTTTCCCGGCTTTAGCGCAGAACCTGGCTAGATGTTTAGATATACCCTATGTATTGGTGACGGAAATTGTCAGCGATCAGGAACCGATAAAATTACGAAATCTGGCTTTTTGGTCTCAGGATAATTTTGCCGATCATGATGAATATGAATTACAAAATAGTCCTTGTCGGATAGTTTTGGATACTCAAGAAGTTTGCTTTTATCCAGACAATTTACAACAAACTTTTCCCGACAATAAATATTTTCAACACTTGAATGCTCACAGTTATTTAGGCATTCCATTAATGGCTCAAAATCAGAAAGCGATCGGGATTTTATCTATCTTAGACGTGAAACCTTTAGTCCAAGATGAATTAGCACACGCTGTCCTGAGTATTTTCGCATCGAGGGCAGCTACAGAACTACAAAGAAAATGGGCAGAAGAAGCGAAAAATAAAGCCTATGAAGATCTAGAAGTGAGGGTTGAGGAACGGACATCAGCTCTCAAAAATATTAATATTGCCCTAGAAAATCAAATTCAGGAGCGTATGGCTACAGAAATAGCTATGCAACTTATGGCAGACCAAGAGAGAGCTATTAATCGCGTGATTTCACAAATGCGACAAAGTTTAAATTTGGAGGTGATTTTTCAGGCGACTGTTAATGAATTGCGTCAGGTAATTGAAGTAGATCGCGCCCTAATTTATCGGTTCAATTCTGACTGGAGTGGGGTAATCATCAAAGAGTCTGTGAGTCCGGGATGGCGGAAAATTCTGACCGCAAATAAGGGAGAAGAAGTGACTACACAGAATACGGTAGATGAAGAAAATTGTATTGTTAAAAAGCTAGGTTCTTCCCACGAATTAATTGAGGATACTTACTTACAAGAAACCCAGGGAGGTTTTTACTCACGGTCAAAGAGTTGTTGTTGTATTGAAGACATTTACAAGGCTGATTTTTCGGATTGCTACCTGCGATTTTTAGAACAATTTCAAATCCGGTCATATATTATTAGTCCGATTTTTCAAGGATATCAACTTTGGGGATTATTGTGTGTGTATCAAAATGATGGTCCTCGAGAATGGAAAGCGGCAGAATCTAAGGTGGTTAGTCAAATTGCTAATCAGTTGGGGGTGGCTGTGAAACAGGCGGAATTGTTCGCACAAACTCAGCAACAGGCGGCGGAGTTGAAGCGGGTTGCGGATGCTGCTAATGTGGCTAACCGCGCTAAAAGTGAGTTTTTGGCTAATATGAGTCATGAACTTCGCACTCCCCTTAATGCAATTTTAGGCTTTACTCAATTGCTACAACGCGATCGCACTTTAGCAGCTAAACATCAAGAATATATTAAAATTGTCAATCAAAGTGGTCAACATTTACTAGAGTTAATTAATGATGTCTTAGAGATGTCAAAAATTGAGGCGGGACGGATTACTTGTAACCCGACTGAGTTTGACATTAAACGCTGTTTGCCAGCCATTCAAGTGATGTTACAACTCAAGGCTGAGTCGAAGGGATTAACTCTCAATTTTCAGGTGGAAGAGTCGGTGCCGAAATTCGTGAGGACTGATGAAAGTAAATTGCGCCAAGTTTTGGTTAATTTAATTAGTAATGCTATTAAGTTTACCCAGGACGGGGAAGTTAGTTTAAGGGTGTCAGTTGGTGGAGTTGATGAAGACCTAGGTTTATCTGATGAGGATTGGGTGAGTAATACCTACTTGCTGTTTGAGATTATAGATACTGGATGCGGTATTGCATCAGAGGAAATTAATGACCTATTCCAGGCATTTAAGCAAACCAAAGCGGGTCGAGAATCGCAACAGGGAACGGGTCTAGGATTAGTGATATCTCAGAGATTTGTTAACTTAATGGGGGGTGAAATTAAGGTAAGTAGTAAACCGGGTGAGGGTAGTTGTTTTAGTTTCCAAATTCCTGTGGGTGTGGCCGACCAGATGGTTGATGAATCCGAAAGTAAATTAAATCAGGCTTGTCGGTTAGCACGGGGACAAGAAGACTATCGAATTTTGGTGGTGGAAGATAACCCAGTTAATCGGTTATTACTAACTACACTATTGCAGGATGTGGGTTTTGAGGTTCAGGAAGCGGAAAATGGACAGGAAGCGATCGCAGTTTGGCAACAGTGGCATCCCCACTTAATTTTTATGGATATGCATATGCCAGTGATAGATGGGTTTGAGGCAACCCAATATATTAAACAGGCTGAAGTTGATAGTCTTCCGGTGATTATTGCCATTACAGCCAGTGCCTTTACGGAACAAAGACAAAACTGCATTAATGCCGGGTGTGATGACTTTATTAGTAAGCCATTTCGGCGGGAACAAGTGTTAGAAACCCTGACCAAATATTTGGGGGTCAAATACCAAATTGATGAACCGAATGCGATCGCCTCTACAGCGGTAGCTACTTCCGCACCTAAAAACCATGACCATTTAGCCATAAATCCAGAAACCTTCGCCATGATGCCAGCAGAATGGTTAGAGCAAATCCACTATGCTGCTCAATTAGGAAATGATCTGATGATCTTATCTTTGATCAAACAAATGCCCCCAGAGCATTCAGATTTAGCTGAAGCCTTAACCAGCATTGTGGAAAACTTCCAATTTGAGCGATTGTTGGAAATGTTTAACTCCGAGACTAATTCCGAGACCAGGGAAAGCGATCGCTAACTAGCCACAGGCAAAATCAACCTTTCACGAGCCATAATTGCCTTGGGAAAAACCGCCTGAACTTCATGTTCAATTTGGTCAAGGAAATCATCTGAGTGGCTAGGGTCATGATGAAAAATCACCACCCGTGCCACATCCGCCGCCTCAGCGATTTTGACTGCTTCTTGCCAGGTTGAATGTCCCCAACCCACCTTGGGAGATTTAGGATTATGATATTCCTCATCAGTATACATAGCATCATAAATAAGGATATCAGCCCCCTGAGCCAATTCCAGCACATTCTCATCCAACCCATCAGGCAAATGTTCTGTATCGGAACAGTAGACCACAGTTCGTCCTTGCCAAGTAACACGATACCCCATAGCCGTATTAGGGTGATTAAGTTGTCCGGTTTCAATCTTGATATCATCAAGCATCATAGTATCCCCCGGTTTCAATTCATAAAACCTCAGATCTGCCTGTAACCCACTCAGGGGAATGGGGGAGTTGGGATGAAGTACGCGATCGATGAAATGCTTTTTCATCGATTCTCCATCTGGGGGGATAGTGCCATAGATATGAAAGCAGTTCCCTGGGGTAAAAGCCGGAGTAAACAGGGGGAAACCCTGGATATGATCCCAGTGGTAATGGGTAAAAAACATATAGGCTTCCATAGGCATTTGTGCGACTAGGGAATCACCCAAGGACCGCAACCCAGTACCACCGTCAAAAATCAGCCTTTTTCCGGCAATACGCATTTCCAAACAAGAGGTATTCCCGCCATAGCGGATAGTTTCTTTTCCTGGGGTGGGGATACTGCCGCGAACTCCCCAAAACTCCACCACAAAATCATCGGGATTTTGATCACAGGAGTCCGGGTTATCTCGACCAGTTGCCAACACAGAAGATGGTGTGATGGTTTCCATGTTTTAATCTTCAGGATTTAAAGTTCTACACTGACCGTGATGGCGCAATAGATGGTCACAGAGTACCAAGGCAACCATTGCTTCTACCATAGGAACCGCTCTGGGCAAAACACAAGGATCATGTCGTCCTTTTGCTGCCAGAGTGGTTTCCTCGCCCTCACGGGTGACAGTTTTCTGTTCTTTACGAATTGTAGCAGTTGGTTTGAAGGCAACTCGCAAAATTATCAGTTCTCCGTTAGAAATTCCCCCCTGGACACCGCCGGAACGATTGCTCAGGGTGCGGACGGCTCCAGTGTCATCAATATAAAATTCATCATTATGTTGACTACCTGTGAGCAGAGTACCAGCAAAACCAGAGCCGATTTCAAAACCCTTACTAGCGGGTAGGGACATGACGGCTTTGGCTAGGTCTGCTTCTAGTTTATCGAATACTGGCGAACCTAGTCCAGTAGGAGCGTTACGAACTACGCATTCGACTACCCCACCAATGGAGTCCCCCTGGTCTCTGATGTCTTCAATTAGTTGAATCATCTGTTGCGCCCTGTCGGGGTGAGGACAGCGGACTATATTGCTTTCGACTTGCTCAAGGGTAACCGTTGCCGGATCGATCGCTGCTTCTAGGTCTTTGATGCGTGTGACATAACCGATGATTTCAACATTGGCGACCTGTTTAAGGATTTTTTTAGCTATAGCACCTGCTGCTACTCTACCAATAGTTTCACGAGCGGAAGACCTACCGCCGCCTTGCCAATTGCGAATCCCATATTTAGCATCATAGGTGGCATCGGCATGGGAGGGGCGATATTTTTTCGCCATCTCATCATAATCCTGGGGACGGGTGTCTTTATTTTTGACCATGATCATGATCGGGGTTCCTAGGGTTTGCCCTTCAAATACCCCACTGAGGATTTCGCAGGTGTCGCTTTCTTTGCGAGGGGTGGTAATTTTGCTTTGTCCGGGTCGGCGACGATCTAATTCCTGTTGGATTTCTGAGATGTCCAGGGAGAGGCGGGGAGGACAGCCATCGATGATGACTCCAACCCCCCCACCGTGGGATTCACCGAAGGTGGTGATCCTAAATAAATGCCCAAATGTGTTGCCCATACTGGTCTTGTCTAAAAGGTTGTAGAGTCTCGATCCTATCAGATCTTGCACTATCAACGGACCGGGCTACAGTGGTTTATACTCGGAATGCTGCTGCCTCAATTAGTCTTCGTGATCCTCAAAGGGGTCACTGAGTTCTTCTGAAGGAGGACCGAAGGCGGTATAAATGGCATAGGCAGCGATCGCTACTACGGTAGCAGCTAGGGAAATGTTAAGAGCTATTGCAGGTTCCATGAGATTTGATTCAATTATGAGCCTTGTTCTTATATAATATTACGAAACATTAAAATTTGCTGTTCAACCCATTGATAAGGTGACTTATGGCACAAAGAACTTGGTTAGGCGATCGACTCAGACCCCTTAACTCAGAATATGGTAAGGTTGCCCCCGGTTGGGGTACTACTCCCCTGATGGGGGTTTTTATGGGGTTATTCTTCGTGTTTCTGTTGATTATCCTACAGATCTATAACTCCTCACTGATTCTCGAAAATGTTAGCGTGGACTGGGCCAACCTAACTCGCTAAGTTGAGAGTCCGGGAGAGCTTAATTTAATCGCAGATTAGTTGAACCAATTAGGGCGATGCGCTACCATACCAAGTATGGGTGCGAGACCTTCGGGTATGAAATAGAGCTGAAATGGGCGAAATAACTACCCGGTGAGGACTTC